>JAHFCH010000043.1 GCA_023249635.1 Fibrobacterota bacterium | reverse complement strand
CGTCGGTTCTTCCACATGCTGTCTCCATTGGCGTTCATCCAGGGCAGGTATTGCTTCTGCTTGGCTTCGATGACGAATCGCATCAGGTAATGCACGAATACCGTTTTGTACATGCCGGCGTCGTTGCTGGTATTGCCTCCGCTGCCCTTCTCGTCCGGCATGATGCCTTGGGCGTCGCACTTCTCCCGCTTGAAATAGTCCGCGGTGGCGATGGCGTCCTTGAAATAAGCGCTGTCCTTGCTCGCCAGGAAGGCCAGGTAGGACGCGTAGATGAATATCCCATGGTTGTACGAAAGCGGTCCCCACACGGTGGAGTCGCGGGCGCCATTGGCGGTCAAACGATCAGCGACCTCGCCGCTGGGCCGGTATAATTTCTTGCGGACCCAATTGACCATGACCAGCGCCTTGGTGGCGTATGCGGGGGTATTGTAGGCCTTGGCCAGCTTGAATCCCGCGATGGCGATAGGCAAGGTGCTGCAGGTGTTCTTCTGCCCGCGGGAACGGTTCTGCCACCAGATGCCTCCGCCCCAAACCGTATCCAACTGGGTGGAATACATCCAATCGAAATTCCGTTTGGCCAGGGCGCGGTAGTTGGTATCCAGGGTCAGCTCGTAGGCGCGTGTGGCGGCCAACACCCACCAGGCGATATCGTCGTTGTAGGGATTGTTGGAGAGATTGGTGCCGTTCGTCCCGTTATGCGCGATGAACCCGGTATAGGTGTCCTTGATCTTCTGCAGGAGCGCGGGGTCCTTGGTCCGCTCATAGGCGTCCATCTCGGTTTCCCAGGCATGCGCCCACATCCAATAATCGAGCTGCCCGGAGCGGTTGTCCTGCTTGTAGAAGGTCTTGCTGCCCGCGTTCCAATACGTCGTGTTGTATGTCTGGATCGAGGTATCGGCCTGGCCTTTGGTAACGGCATGGCATAGCGTGGCGCACATTGAAATCGATAAGAGAAAAGCGCGGGCGCTTTTAAAGGTGCTTTTAAAGGCGCTTTTGCAAGCGCCGGATCGGTCCACCATATGTCCACCCCCCAAGGCACAAATGTTAATCAATCCGGATACTTCGACAGCAAATTTGCATCTGTGATTCCGGGGCGGGGAGGCCCCGGCCGCAAGCGAGCGCAGAAACCCTGCATCCTCATAGGGTAGCCCGGGATTTCTCCAAATGGACCTCGATCCGCAAGGAAAACGCAGACCTCCGCTTGTCACCGAATCTTTTCGACAGCTTCCAGGTTGAAAACGTCATGGGTCATTGAATACCGCCGGCCCGGGATCATAAGATGCCGGGGATGCCCCGGCCCGCCGACCTTCGTCCCCATTGGGAATCCGCGGCCCTTTTCGCCATGGTGTTCGCCATGGCCTGCGGCTTCCTGGCCTACCTCGCCCGCCACTTTCTGCGTACCGCGGTTGCGCCCACCGGCGATTACGCCATGTACATGCTGTGGGCCGATCGCATCCGGGATCAAGGCTACCTGCTGGTGGGCAATCCCTCGCGCATGCGCTGCGATCATCCCGGCCCGTTCTTCGCGTATGCCTTCGACGTTTTCGATAGGCTTTTCTCCCGGGCCCTGCCCTCGCGTTACAACGTATGGATCTTGGGCGAAGTCATCCTCAACGCGTGCTTCACGACCGTGGCGGCGACCGTGCTTTTCCCCCGCCCTGGCACCGGAGTCCTCCTCGCGCGCGCCGCGTTCGTCCTGATCGCGCTTTCGGTATTCAACCTGTACGCGATCGATTTCTGGATGCCTTACGTGGTCATCACCCCGTTCCTCGCCTTCCTCGCCACCCTTCCGCGCCTTATGGATCGGGAATTCACCTGGTTGCCGCTTTCCGTGTGCTGCGCCTGCGTGCTCATCCACGGGTATCTCACCATGCCGTTCATCACCCTACCCGCCCTGGCCTTCGCCATGGCCTGGGGATATTTTGCGCACAAGGGCCCCTGGTTGCCCGCTGAAAAGAAGGCGGTGGCATGGGCGGCCATGGTAGCGGGGATTTTCGCTTTTCCCATCCTGCTCGACGCGTTCCTCGGGAAGCCAGGCAACCTTCTGAAAATCCTGGCGGCCCAGCAGGCTCAGAAGCAGACTCCGAGCTGGATGGAAGTCCTGGCCTTCTTCAAGGGCTATTGGGTTTTCCAGATCGACATCCCGCTGTACGCCGCGGCGATGTTGGGATACTTCCTCTTGATGCGCAGGAAATCCCCGGCCACCCAGCTCCCGCGACTGCTTCCCGCATCCGCCGTGATTACTTGCCTTTTTTTCATCGCCTTCAAATCCACGGAGCGGCCGCTGATGGGGTACACCGCCATTTCCTATTGGACCGTGCCCGTGACCCTGCTGGCGTATCCTTTCTGTTGCCTGCTCAGGGGCGATGCGGCGTTGCCCGGGGGAAGGTGGGCGCAGACGCTCAAAGCCGCGGTGGTGGCGCTGTTGATCGCCGGAGTCGGCTTGCAATTCACCCGGCTCCACAGCGGGCCCATTCCGGAATCCGGGACCGCGAAAAGGCTGAGCGAAGGATTGCAAGCTGCATTCGCCGCCGATGAGCCGATCATCCTCGACTATACCCATCATGATATGTGGACCATGGCCGCGGGCGTATTGTTGGACCTTACCCATGCGGGGCGGAAGGTCTGCACCACATGGCGTAACATGGAATGGATGTATACCGCAAAGCTCGCCTGTCCCGAGTCAGCGGTGCCGAATGCGCGGCTGGTATGGGACGTGTATTGCGGGGAGGATTGCCTCGTGTTGGATCGTAATTATGGGGTGCTGGATACGCGGCGCGCGCGCTTGCGGGTGGGGGATACGGCGACTTTCTATTCCCGGAATCTATTCCTTCAGGGCTGGAAAAGCGATGAGGGCGGGTTGCGCCGGAATTTCGATCCCGAGCCTTCCATCCGCTTCAATCTGGGGAGCGACTCCGCCGCCGCGGGTACGCTTTCCCTGCGCATGACCGCATTGACGGATGAATCCCTGTCCGTACTCATCAACGGCCGGCCCGCCGCGACGGCCTTCCTGCATCCAGGGGATACCACCTTGTCCATCCTGCTTTCACCGGCATTCGCATTGGGTTCCTGGGATAATGTCATCCGATTCATTTCCCGGAACGAACCCGGGAAAACGGTTGAAAAAGGGTGGCGAGTGGCCGCGGTGCGGGAGGGTAAACGGCGTCTCCGCTACCGGGAATCGGCTTTCGGGATTCGTTGGTTGAGGCTTTCCCCGTGAGGACGCTCACCGAAATCGAAGGACAGGCTTTCTACCTTGGCAGGGTGTCGGGTAAATCAACTTTTATAGGGGGTTCGCATGCGTAAAGCGATTGTCCTACTGGCACTGCTGGGAAATCCGACCGCCTACGCGGCCCCCAAGTATTACATCCTCACCGGCAAGATCACCATCCTCCCTACCGATGCGGGTGGCTACGCGGCCGCCCACGATATCCGGGTGGGGAATACGGTGAACTACGTCTTCGTCGTGGACACCGACAAGGCGGGATTCACGAAATCCCAGGGTACGAAAACCGACAAGCCGGACGTGATTAATGAAGGTTATCACGCCGATTACTTTTTCGATTCCCTTGTCTACGCGTCGCTGTTCTCGCCCGCGGTCGCAGATAGCGCATCCGGTTCCTATTTCGGATACCATACCACCATCACTTCCGGGGCGAAGGAAAGCAACACGGCCGCGATCCAGACGATTATCGGCAATGCCGATCACAATACCCAGGTCATCGCTTACCTGGCGGCGCCGACTACGACGGTCTTCCTCCCCGTAATCGGGGAAACCATGAGCGTCACGGAAAACTACGTGGGGCCGGCTTCGGCATGGTCGAGCGCTTCCCTCACCATGAAAGTGACTTCCATCGGTGATACCCGGCCCGTGGAGGGAATCGCCTCCCGCAGCGGCGGCGCGCGAACCTGGCTTTCCGCTACCTTCCGAGGCAACGCGCTGGCGATCGAAAACCGCTCCGGACGTAACGCCCAAGCTACCCTGATGGATCCTTCCGGTCGCGTCACCAACGCATTCGTACTGGGTGAGAGGTACCTGGTGCCGATGCGGGAACTGCCCCGGGGAATGTCTTTCCTTCGCGTCCAGTCAGCCGGACGCGCGGATCAGGTCCTCCGCGCTTGCCTCCCTTGAGCGGCTACGCGAGCGCTTGACCGAAGTCTTCCAGCAAATCCTCGCTATCCTCGATTCCCACGGATAGCCGCATCATCCCGTCCTCGATCCCCATTTCGGCCCTACGCTTCGCGCCCATTTCGAAGAAGATGGTTTGCGCCACGGGGATGATGAGGGTGCGGTTGTCGCCCAGGTTGCTGGAGCAGATGGCCAGGTTGAGCCGATTGAGGAAGGCGAAGGTATCCATGCCATCGGCGAGTACGAAACTGAGCAAGGCGCCGGGACGTTTGAACAATTCCTTGGCCAGGGAATGCTGGGGATGGGCAGGCAGGCCGGGATAATGCACGGCCTTGACCTTGGGATGGCTGGAAAGATAGAGGGCCACTTTGGCCGCGTTGCCGCAGGCGCGATCCATGCGCAGGGCCAAGGTCTCCGAGCCTACCGAGAGCGTGTGCGCGGCTTCCGGCGCGAGCGTGCCGCCGAAATCGCGCAGCCCTTTCTTACGCAGTTGCAGCAACGCCACCATGCGCGGGTCGTTGCCCGGCGCCTTGTAGATGTCGAGGATGTTGGGGAAGGTGCTCCAGTCGTACAGGCCCAGGTCGGTAACGGCGCCGCCCAGGGCGTTGCCGTGGCCCCCGAAGTATTTCGACAAGCTGTTGACCGAGAAGGTCGCCTTGACGGACTTGGGCAGGAACAGGTATGGCGAGGTGAGGGTGTTGTCCACCGCGTACATGATGCCCTTCGACTCGCACAATGCGCCGATGCGGGCCATGTCCGCTACCTGGGTCGCCGGATTGGCGATGGTCTCGACCAGCACCATGCGCGTGGAAGGCTTCAGCGCGGCTTCGACGTGGCGGACCTCGGTGGCGTCCACGAAGGTCACTTCGACGCCGATGCCGGCCAGGGTATTCAACAGGCTGTTGGTATTGCCGAACAGGAAGGAGCTGGAGACGATATGATCGCCCTTGCGCAGCAGCGCCGTCAGCAGCGCTGCCAAAGCGGCCATGCCGGTGGAGAAGGCTACCGAACCGATACCCTGCTCCAGGGAGGTGATCTTCTGCTCCAGGGCCGAGACGGTGGGGTTGGCCTGGCGCGAGTAGGCGTATCCCTTGGCGGTGCCCTGGAATACCGCCGCCAAATCCTCGGCCTTCTCGTATCCGAAGGCGATGGAAGTATGGATCGGCTTATGCAAGGACCCATGCTCGGGTTTGCCGAGCCGATCGGAATGGATGATGCTGGTCGTGAATCCGCGGTTTTTCAAAATATCCCCAGGTTGAACCCCACGTAGTAGCGCGGGTCTTTCACGTATTTCATGTAGGATTTGCGATCGCGCGCATCCGCCTGATCAGCGGTTTCGCCCGGGCGCGGGTCGGTATGCGAATAATCCGAGCTGTACAGGTTGGCCGAATTCAGGTTGTTGATGGGCTGGAACATCTGCAGATAGATGGTGGCCGGGAACTGGTGGTACAGCTTGAAGTTGCCCGACAGACGCACGCCTACGTCCAGCAGCAGATGGTACTGATGCACCCAAATGGAATCGCCCACCGCGTCCGGGGTACTGAACAGGGTGGTGCCCCATTCGCCCAGGCCGGTAATCATGAATTGCTTCAGCGAAGTGGTGGGCAGACCGGAAAGGAACGTCCCTGCCTTGAGGGGGATTTGCACGCCCACCTGGCCGAAATTGTAGAAGCTGCCTTCCATGATGTCGCGCCCGCGGTATTGGAAATTGTACGGGTAGCCTGACATGCGGTAATAACCCAAGCGGTAGGACATGACCCAGAGGCCGGGCTCGGGCTGGTCGGCGTAGACGGTATCCGTGGCCGAGAGATGCACCAGGCGGCGCACCGAGGGGAACTTGTTCAGGAACATCCCCGCGTCCGTGTTGGCGAAGACCGACAGGGTCTTTCCGAAGGAGTAGATACCGCCGATGCCGCCATCCACGCTCCAGGGATCGTACACGGCCTGGGTGAGGATGCCGAGGGGCATGGGGTGGCCTTCGGCGGAAATGCGCAACAGGTTGGTGGAATCAAGGGGCGTGAAGTTGTTCTCGTAGGTGGCCCAGTAGCGGTGCGCATAGGCGTAGAGGCCGCCGCCGGTGGGCAGGTAGGTTCCCAGCATCCCCTTGGACCATCCCCATCCCAGGTTGGCTTCGAAATGGCGATGCTGGTTGGCGTCGCGCACGAAGTTGAGGCGGGGCTGGATATCCGGTACTTCCACCGAATCGCGGGTGATGTTGTAATGGCTGATGGTCTCGGCGAAGTCCTGGGTGACGAGCTGTTGCCAATAGCTGGCGCCGAGGATCATGGAATAGGGCACGCCGAATATCTTGAAGGCGGCGGGCAACGGCATCCCCGCGGAAAGCGCCCAACGCGAGAAATTGGCGTACGACCAGAACTTGTCCACGTCCTGGATCTGCTGCACGCCGCGGGTGCGCACCTGTTTCAACACGTCCAGGCTGTTCTGCTCCACCACGTCGTGGTACAGCGAGTAATAGATGTCCACGGGCCAGGAGAAGCGCGTATGCCCGATGGGTTCGGAGGCGAGATAGCCCTCGTAGCTGAACTGGTAATTGAGCGGGGAGTCCAGCCGCGTCCGCTTGGTGACGGCGGCGGAGACGGATTGCATCCAGGAACCGTAGGCCTCGCCGAATGCCAGGTTAAGGCCCAAGGCGAAATCGGTGTAGGACTGGTTGCCGGAAATGAATACGGGCTGCACCGCCAGGTAGGGGGTGATGTCCAGCGCCACCTTGGTGCCGGTGTATTCGCCGGACTCGAAGGCCTTATCGTATTCGATCTTCTTGGGCTTGGCGCTCGGGATGGAATCCTTGGGCGTGCCCAGGGTGGTGGCCGTGCGCGCAAGGCTCAACGGCTGGCTGAAGATGCGGAATTGCTGCTTACGGTAACCTTGGTAATACAGCTTGCCGTCCCGCACCAGCGGCTCCATGGCCTGGCCCGCAACGCGGGTGGCCCGGTACAGTCCGGTATCGCCGGGCAGGCGGGCGTAGACGTTGTAAACGCTATAGACGCTGTCCTCGGCGTTGGAGGAGAAGAACAGGGTATCCCCCGCGAAGCGCAGGTTGCGGATCGCGCCCTTGCGCCACGAAGTCACGAAGGTGACCTTCTGGCCCTTGGCCATGGACAGCGAATCCGGGAATTGGGCCGAATCCTTGAGGGCCATGAAGGGATTGAAGCCGGGCGCTTCGGCATCGATGGCGGCGATGGCCTCGTGATCGGTATTGCCAAGGGTAAAGTAGATTGAATCGCCCTTGGGGGTGAAACGGGGATTGTACACCTGCTCGCCGTTGGCGAAGTTGGTCAATTGCCAGGTGCGTCCCGCGGAATCGAGCAGGGCCACGTTGCTGGTACCGCCCTTCTTGCGGGAGTAGACGATCAGGTTCCGGGTGGGATGGTAGCTGGGATACGCCGCGCGCTCTTCCCAGGTGAGCCGGTGCCACTTTTCCTTCTCCGGCTTATCGGCGCGGAATTCATACACCCAGATATCGGTGAACTGCGCGTAGTTTCCCTGGCGGGTGGTGAGCAAGAGGTTGTTATCGCGGTTGAATTCCAACCCGCTGGATCCGAACTCTTCGCTGCGGCGCGAGTCGATTAACGGTGTCCGTTCGCGCACCGCGCCGGAGGCCGGGGCGGTGAAGCGTTCCGGGCCGCGGGGAAAGGCGCCGTAGGTCTTGCCCATGGCCAGCGCGGGATTGGCGAAGCGCACCGGGGGCATCACGCCGGGGGCTTCCGGGCCCATGCCGGGGAAGAAGCCGTTGGGCGTGGGAGCCGGGGAAGGCGCGGGGGCGGGAGCCGGAGCGGGACCGGGGCTGGGCGCGGCCGGCTGGCTCGCGGGAACCTCGGTGGGCTTGCCGGATTTCTTCAGGTCGCCGCCGATCTTCTTCCAATAGATCCAATTGAGGGGATAGCGGCGATCTTCGTCGTTGCCGAGCCAGGCCATGTAGCGGCCGTCGGGCGAGAAGGCCAGGTTCTGCTGGAAGCCGCCCACCATATCCGGATCGGCCAGGCTGTCCTTGGGTATGTCCTTGAAGTCGGCGTAGCGATCGGCCAGGGAGCGTTTGAAATCCTCGAAGAGATCGACCAGATCACGACCGAATGCCTTGTTCACGGAATAGGAGAAGTTGAAGACGGGCTTGGCCCATGCCAATTGGCGCACCTTGTCGGCGCCGAAGCGATCCTTCAGGTAGATGAGGAAGGCGTAGCCGGTATTGTAGCAGCGTTCTGCCTGGGTCCAGTCCTCGTCGCCTTCGAAGGTTTCGATGAAGTCCAGGGAGGGCAGGGTGCCGGTAAGGTATGCGTCGCGCACCACCATGTCGCGCTGGGAATCCCAGCTGTCATTGCCGTTCATGTAGGCTTCGAACTGGGCGATGCCTTCCACGTACCAGGTGGGCGCGACCAGCGGCACCCAGGGCAGGTGGAAGGAGTAGTTCACCTTGTCGGTATAGTTATAGGTGCTGCCGTACAGCTCCACCGCGTCGACGGGGGAGAGGTAGGCGGCGCGGCGCAGGGAGAAGATATGCGCCAGCTCGTGGGTCACCACGTTCTGGATCCACAATTGCCGGTTGCGCATGACCCAATCCATGTGGGGCGCGAAGATGACCACGCGGGAAAAGTTGTAGATGGCGAATCCATTGGCGTCGTCCCCTTCATCCACTATCAGGATATCGATGCGCTGGTAGCGGTTATAACTCTCGTAGGCCTTGGAAAGCGTCGGCCACACCGACTCGGCGACCTTGAGCACCTCGCCCGCGAGCTGCGAGTATTTCTTCTCGTAGCCGACGCGGTAATGCGGCGTTTCCAGGGTCAGCATTTTCTGTGCTTGCGCCGCCTGGGAGGCGAAGGAAAGCGCGAACAGGGCGAACAGTGCGAGCATGGACGCGAATCCGACGGAGGTTTTTTGCATAGTTCCCTAATGTAGGTTTAGTAACTGGAAGGGACAACCGAACGCAGCGGGGCCGGGCCCGCGGACGTTACCATTCCGGCAGGAGCCGGCTATACGAATCTAGTCGCGATCCGCATGGCCTGCGCGCCGTAACTACCCCCGAAAAGCAGGAAGTGGTTCAGCACATGATACAACTGGTAGAGGGGCTGTCGCTCGCGCCATCCCTCCGGCAGCGGCCAGCTTTCCTGGTAGGCATCCAACACCGTTTCCGGGAAATTCCCGAAGAGGGACATCATGCCCCACTCCGCCTCCCGATCGGCGCAGTAAGCGGCGGGATCGACGAGGGCGGGACCCAAGGCGGCGGCCAGGAAATTCCCGCTCCACAGATCGCCATGAATCAGGGAAGGCACCGGGTGGTGCGCGAGCAGATCGGGCAATTTTTCCAAGAGGGAATCGTACACGGCCCGGTCTGCCGCGGCCAAGGCGCCTTTGCCGGCGAGGCGGGCCACCAGGGGGGCGATGCGTTTCCGTGCGTAGAACGCGGGCCAGTCCGATTCCCAACCGTTTTCCTGCAGGGTCAGACCGCAATAATTGTCCTGGGCCCAGCCGAAACGATCTTCCGAGCCGCGGTGCAACTCCGCCAGACCGCGCCCGAAGCGCTCCCAGGTTTTCGGCGAAGGTCCGTCGGCGTCCGGTTCCAGATACTCAAGCACGAGGATGGCCGGCCCCGTGACTCCGGGCTCCGCGGCAGCCGTATCCTCAGCAACGGTATCGGGCCATAAGGCGATGGCGCGCGGAATGTGCAAGGAGGAACCGGCCGCCTGCAAGGCCGCGAGGCCCGAGGCTTCCTGGCGGAACATGGGCGCGGGCGCGGCGGCATTCCATTTGCAAAAGAAGACGCCGGTGGCGGCGCGGAGCAGAAAGGTCTGGTTGATGGAGCCGCCCGCAATGGGTTCCAGCGCGATCAACGCGGGCTTGGGGCGTCCGGCGTCCCGGAAAGCGGACTCAAGCGCCGCCCGGAAACCTTCAGGCGGTTGCGGCATCTCCGCCCGGTATGGTGGTTTCGAGGGTTTCCAGCAGGCGCGTGCAGCAGCGGAGCAGCATCTCGTACACCGAGTCGAATTCGTAGGGTCCGCCGTAGTAAGGATCGGGAACGTCGGCACCCTGATCGGCCGCGGGCTCGAAATCCCGCATCAACTTGATCTTGCCGCGCTGCGCGGGCGGGCACATCGCCTGCAGATCGCCCTGGTTGCTCTTGTCCATGGCCATGATCCAGTCGAAATCCAGGAAATCGGCTTTGCGCACCTGGCGGCACAGGCTGGGCAATTCCACGCCGCGCTTCTTGGCCACTGCGATGGAGCGGCGATCCGGGGGTTGTCCCACATGCCAATTACCGGTGCCCGCGGAATCGGCCAGGTACTTGCCTTCCAGGCCGCGCTCGCGCACGAGATGGGCGAAAATGCCTTCGGCCAAAGGCGAGCGGCAGATGTTCCCGAGGCAGACGAAGAGGACTTTGCCGCTCATGGGGGTTTCAGAAATTGAGCAGTTCTTTGAGGGCGGCGGTGACGTCCTTCTGCTTCATCAGGCTTTCCCCCACCAAGGCGGCCTGCACCTTGGCATCGGCCAGGGCCTTGAGATCGGCGGGTTTGAAAATACCCGATTCGGAAATCACGGGGATGCTGTCCGGGATGAGCGTACGTAACTTGAAGGTTACCTGGAGATCCGTATGGAAACTCTTGAGGTCGCGGTTGTTGATGCCGATCAGCGTGGAGCCGGCATCCAGGGCCGCTTTCACCTCATCCTCGGTATGCGCCTCGACCAGCGGCGTCATGCCCAGTTCGGCGCCCAGGGCGATGTATTCGGCCAGGACCTTGGGCTTCAGGCAGGCTACGATCAGCAGGTAGGCGCTGGCCCCCAACACCTTGGCCTCGAAAATCTGGTACGCATCGATGATGAAATCCTTGCGCAGGGTAGGCAGTTCCACGTTCCGGGAGATTTCGCGCAAGTAGCGATCATGGCCCTGGAAATGATCCTCTTCGGTAAGGATGGACAACGCCGAGGCGCCGCCGGCCTGGTAGGCTTTGGCGATCTCCAGGGGCTTGAAATCCTGCCGGATGATGCCGCGCGAAGGCGAAGCCTTTTTGACTTCGGCGATAACGTGGACGCCGGTTCCGCCGGAGGCGCTGGGGGTGGGGGCCGTGATGGCGGCCAGAAAATTCCGTTCGGGAGTGGGCAGGGCGCGGGCCTTGGCCTCGATGTCCTCGAGCGATACGGTTTTCATCAGGTCGGCCAGTCGGGCCGCCTTGGCTGTGAGAATCTTATCGAGAATCGTGATTGCCATGTTACACGCCTGTTACGGCTATTTTATCACACGGCGGGGAAGCTGCGCGATAGGGAAATCCAGGCTTCCAGGGTCTTGCGGGCCGCGCCGGACTCGATCGACTTGCGGGCCAGGGCCACGCCGCCCTGGAGGTCCGGGGACAGGCCGCCGACATAAAGGGCCGCGCCGGCGTTGATGAGAACGATGTCCAGGGCCGGGCCCGGCTTGCCTTCCAAAACACCACGGATGATGGCGGCGTTGACGGTGGCATCCCCGCCCTTGAGATCGGCCAGCGAGCACAGGGAGAAACCGAGGTCCTGGGGGTTGAGGATGTATTCGAGGATTTCGCCGTTCTTGAGTTCGGCCACCTTGGTGGGGGCTGCCATGCTGATCTCGTCCAGCCCATCGGTGCCGGCCACCACCATCACGTGCTCGGAGCGCAGCTCGGAAAGCACTTCGGCCAGGATGCGGGTAAGGTTTAGATCATAAACGCCGATCAATTGGCGCTTGGCCCGGGCCGGGTTGAGCATGGGGCCGAGCAGATTGAAAATGGTACGTTGGCCCAATTCGGTGCGCACCGGGGCCACGTGCTTGAAGGAGCCGTGCAGCTTGGGCGCGAACAGGAAGCCGATGCGGCATTTGTCCACGCATTCGCCCACCTGCTCCGGGGTCAGATCGAGCCGCACGCCTAGGGCTTCCAGGACGTTGGCGCTGCCGCATGCGCTGCTGATGGCGCGGTTGCCGTGCTTGGCCGCCGCCACTCCGCCGCCCGCCGCCACGATGGCCGCGGCCGTGGAGATGTTGAAGGTGCCGCTATGATCGCCGCCGGTGCCGCAGGTATCGATCAGGGGCTTGGCCGAGGTCGGCACCAGCGTCGCCTTCTCCCGCAAGGCGCTTACCGCCGCGGCGATCTCGGATGCCGTCTCGCCTTTGATGCGCAAGGCCACCAGGAATCCCGCGATCTGCGCGGGCGTCCACTGGCCTTCCAGGATGCCGCCCATGGCGGCTTGCATTTCCGTGAAGGTGAGGCTCTCGCCTTTGATGAGTTTGCCGAGCAGGGAGGCGATCATGGATGGCCTTGGCCTTTCAGGGTCAGGAAATTCTTGATCATGGTCTTGCCGTGCTCGGTGAGGATGGATTCGGGATGGAACTGGACGCCGTGGATGGGCCGCGTCTTGTGGCGCATGGCCATGATGAGCGGGCCTTTGCCTTCGGCGTCGGCGGCTGCGTCGTTGCAGGTGGCCGTGATCTCGAGCTCGGCGGGCAGTCCGGCCTTCTCGACGATGAGGGAATGGTAGCGCGTCGCCTGGAAGGCCTTGGGCAACCCCTGGAATAGGCCCTGGCCATTGCATTCAATGGTGGATAGCTTACCGTGCATGGGGGCGGGGGCCCGCACTACCTTGCCGCCGAAGGCTTCGCCCATGGCCTGATGGCCCAGGCATACCCCCAACAGGGGGATGGAAACCGGCGCGTTACGGATCAGCTCCACGGAGATGCCGGCCTCGGACGGGGTGCAGGGACCGGGGGAGACCACGATGTGGGTGGGCTTGAGGGCGATGGCCTCGGCCACGGTAACGCCGTCGTTGCGGACCACCTTCAGGTCCGGATTCAGCTCCCCGATGTACTGCATCAGGTTGAAGGTGAAGCTGTCGTAATTGTCGATGATGAGGATCATGGCTTCAAATCCCCGCCGCCGCGTCCACGGCCCGCATCAGCGCTTTGGCCTTGTGCTTGGTCTCCTCGAATTCCATCTGGGGATCGGAATCGGCCACGATGCCGCCGCCGGCCTGCACGTAGGCAACGCCGTCCTTGACCAGCATGGTGCGGATGGCGATGCAGGAATCCAGGTTGCCGCGGAAGTCCATGTAGCAGATGGCGCCGCCGTATAAACCGCGGCGATGGGGCTCCAAGGAGTCGATGATCTCCATGGCGCGGATCTTGGGAGCGCCCGAGAGCGTTCCCGCCGGCAGGCAGGACATGAGCGCGCGTAGGGGATGGAGTCCCTGCTTCAGGAGGCCTTGCACCACCGATACGATGTGCATGACGTTGCTGAAGCGTTCCACTTCCATGAACTGGGTCACCTTTACGGAGCCGTACTCCGAGACGCGGCCGATATCGTTGCGGCCCAGGTCCACCAGCATCAGGTGTTCGGCGCGTTCCTTGGGATCGGCCAGCAATTCCTTGGACAGGGCAGTGTCCTCGACCTCGTCCTTGCCGCGCGGGCGCGTGCCGGCGATGGGCTTGGTCTCGGCCTGGCCGTTCTGCACCTTGACGAGGGTCTCCGGCGAAGCGCCCACGATTTCGAAGTCGCCGTAGTCGAGGTAATACATGTAGGGCGAAGGATTGATGGAACGCAAGGCGCGATAGATGGAAAGCGGCGAAGCGCTGGGCTTGGTCGTGAAGCGTTGCGAGAGCACGATCTGGAACGCGTCCCCGGCGCGGATGAATTCCTTGCACTTGCCCACCCCGGCCTTGAACGCTTCCGGGGTGAAGTTGGATTCCCACGCGGCCGGGCCGCCCAGGGCGGGAACCTGCGCGGGCACGGGGCCCGCGAGTTCCGCTTCCAGCTTGGCGATCTTGGCCACCGCCGAATCGTAGGCCTCTTCCACGCTGGGGAATTCGTCCACCAGTACGTTGGAGACGACGATGAGCTTATGCTTGATATGATCGAAGACGAGGAAGGATTCGTAAATCCCGAAATGCAGATCGGGCAGATGGAAATCGTCCTTGCCGGTGGCGGGGATGTTTTCCACCAGGCGCACGGCGTCGTAGCAGACGAAACCCACCGCACCGCCGGAGAATGCGGGCAAACCGGCGTCCGGCGTCCCCCGGAAACGATCCAGGAATTTCTGCAGCTCGGCCAGCGGATCGCCCTCGATGTCCTTTTTTTCCTTGCCGCGGATTTCCACGTGCCGGCCCTTGGCCGAAAAGGTGTAGATGGGGTCTTTGCCCAGGAAGGAGAAGCGGGCCAGTTTTTCCCCGACTTCGACGCTTTCCAGCAGGAAGACCCGGTGGCCGGGCCGCTTGAGCTTGAGCAAAGCGGTGATGGGGGTGTCCAAATCCGGCAGGAATTCCTTCTGCAGCGGGATTACGTTCCCTTGCGCGGTAAGGGCTTTGATTTCTGCGAGAGTTTTCATTTATCCAACGTCTGAGTTAGCTAACGTCTTAATGTCGGTGCCGCGGTAACCCCGTGGCCTCCAATGGGTTGTTGTTGCTAATATAATAACCGCCTCGGAGGAATTGCCTATCCTGTCTCCCTGCCCTAAGCTTCCCGGGATCGCCGTGGGCCCCGCCCTCGTGCTTCCACTGTTGTTGGCGGCCCTGGCGGCCGCGGGCCCCATCAAGGTCTGGGTGTCGCTCAAGGACAAGGGCCCGGCCATGCAGGCTGCGCCCGCCGGGCCGGGTTCCCCTGAGGCCACCCGTGCGCGAACCCTGGAAAACCTTCCCCTGTACGCCCCTTATCTCGAAGCCTTGGGCCGGGCCGGATTCGATCGCCAGGCCGGGCTGAAATGGCAGAACCGGGTTTCCGGCTGGATCGAGGAAAACCGGGTACCCGCCTTGCGGTCCCTGGCTTGCGTTTCGGGAGTGGAGATCATGCCGCGTCGGGCCCGTCCCGCGCCGCTGCCCTTCCGGCCTTTCGCTTGGCGTCCCTTCGGTAAGCCTTCCGCCGGTGCGCGCGGTGACAGCCTGGATTATGGCGCCGCTCGTCCCCTGCACGATAGCCTCAAGGTTTCCAAGCTGCATGCATGGTTGGCCGCATCCGGCAAGCTGCCGGGGCAGGGAGTGCGGGTGGCCGTCATCGACGCGGATTTCCATCTGGGCAGCCCCCTCTTCGCGGACATGAAAACCCGCATCCGCGATCAATACGATTTCGCCGGGCACCAGGAACAAGCGGTGGACGAAGTATTCGCGAGCAGCCACGGGGCGGAATGCATGTCCCTGATCGGGGGTAACCTGCCTGGTACGTACGTGGGCGCGGCCCCGCAGGCGGAATTCCTGCTTTACCGCGCCGAGATCAACGACAGCGAGCTCTACGTGGAAGAGGATTACGTGGCGGCGGCCATCGAAAGGGCGGTGGATTCGGGGGCGCAGGTGATCAACATCAGCCTGGGCTACCGCTACGAATACGATAGCGATCCCGATCTCCCTTATTCGCAATTCGACGGGCGCACCCGGCCTTCTTCCTTGGCCGCACTTGGAGCCGCTCGCCGTAACGTGCTGGTTTCCATCGCCATGGGAAACCTGCCCGATTCCACGCCCGTGCTGCCCTCCCTCACCGCTCCCGCCGACGCCGACAGCGTGCTCTCGGTGGGCATCGAAGATCGCCTGCGCCGGCATTGCGGCTATTCCTGCACGGGTCCGGCCGCCGACGGGCGCGTAAAGCCCGACGTGGTGTCCATGGGAATCAACACCTGCACGGTGGCCGTGGCCGATCCTTCCCGTAGCGATGGGGGTATCGCCAATTACGCCGGGACGAGTTTCGCCGCCCCGGCCGTCGCGGGCGTAGCGGTTCTGCTGCGGCAGATTTTCCCGGACGCCGGCGCGGAAGAGATACGCCAAGCCCTGATACGCACCGCGGATCACTACGGCGATCCGGACGGGGAAGTGGGACATGGTCTGGTAGACGCGGCCGCGGCCGCCCGCGCCCTGGGACTGCCCATTGATGGCCCGCTGGTGCGGTCGCGCATCATGTCCCTGTATCATTCCGGCAACGGGGCGCCCATCGTGATGGGCTGGGATCCGGGCGCGGCCAAGCCGAAGCTGCAATTGCTCGATCCCTCGGGCCGCAGCATACCGGTTACCGTGCGCGTCGCGGGTCCTTTGCTCTACGTGGAGCCGAAGCGGTTCCTGCAATCCGGCGTTTACATAGCCCGCATTCCGTAGCCTCCCGAACCCCCTAGCCGTTCGGATACCCTAAGCTTCCCCGTTGGCGGTATTTGCGTCCCCATCCCCGTACGCTTTCAACCAGCAAGCGGTTTCCATTTTCCGGGTTGATCCTCTAATCGCGGATCGCCGCGGTCGCGATATTTTAGTCCCGATCGGGTGGGGGCCTGAGGGGAGCTTTTTGATGCGATTTCTAGGTGGGCGGTTTTTCCGCTTTGGTGCCCTTTCCATCGTATGCGTACTTTCCCTGGCTGCTGGCACGCGCGCCCAGGACGGCTCCGACCGCCTTTATCCCGATGGCTCGGAGAAATACGGCAAGCCCGCGCCCGTGGCCGGCCCGGAACTGCCGCCCACCCCGGTAACCCCGGTGGAACCCCTGGCGCAGCCCATTCCAGCTTTGCGTAAGGCCTCGGCAGCCAGCGCCATCGCCATCGAAGTGAAGCCCGCTTCGGCCGCGGTCGATCGCTATAAGCCTCTCTTCGCGACCATCACCATGGCCGTCAATTACTCCAACCCATTTGATCAGACCGACGTGAAGGTCGACCTGGTGGCGACTTCGCCTACGGGCAAGTCCATCACCGTACCCTGCTTCTGGAAGGGAGGGACCACGGCATCGTCAACCTGGGAGGCGCGCTGGACCCCGCGCGAAGTGGGCGCCTATACCTATAAGATCACCTGCCTTAAAGCCGGGGAGACTTCCACCTCGGCGGAACAGAGCCTGACCGTTAATCCTTCCAACCTGGACGGCTTCCTGCACATGGACAGCACGGGGTCGTTCTTCCATTTCCGTTTCGACTCGGGCAAACCCTTCCGCGGCGTAGGCGAGAATTTCGGCTGGGAAGGAGGCAAGTACACCTTCGAGGTCATGTTCGCCCTGCTCAAGCAGAACGGCGCCAACTTCGTGCGCACCTGGAAGGGTCCGGGCTCGTTCTATCTGGAACAAGGCACGGGCAAGGCGGGCTGGTACCAGCAGGACACCGCCAACCGCCTGGACAAGACCATGAACCTGGCCGAGGCCAGCGGCCTGTACATGATGCCGACCCTGGATCCGGTGATCGAGTATCAGACGGGCGTGGACGGCTGGAGCGGCGAGATCAAATGGCAGAAGAACCCGTACGGAACCTACAAGGGCGGACCTTGCAATGGGCCCTTGGATTTCTTCAACGGCCAGAAGGCGCGCGACATCTACAAGAACCGCCTGCGCTACACGGTGGCGCGTTGGGGTTACAGCCCGTACGTCGCGGTATGGGAATTCTTCAACGAGGTGGATTGGGCCAACATCACCGAGAAGGTTCCCACCGCCGACATCGCGGCCTGGCACAATTACATGGCCTCGTACCTGCGCAGCATCGACCCGTACAACCACATCGTCACCACCAGCCTCTCGCATAGCGACTTCAGCGATTTGTGGAGCCTCAAGAACATGGACTTCACCCAACGCCACATCTACGGAAGCATGGATCAGCTGATCGGTTTCCAGACCCAGTACGCCAAATACAATAAGCCCTTCGTGTCGGGGGAATTCTCCCTGGACTACCGCGGCGTGACCCAGCATACCCCGGCCGAGTACGGCAAGGAGGTGCATATGGGAATCTGGCGCGGCATGTTCATGAACACCCCCATCACCCCGCTCACCTGGTGGTGGGATTTCCACGCCGACAACGGGCATTATTTCCATTTCCTGCATGCCCGCGAGTTCATGGACAAAGTCCTGGAGGGGACCCAGGCCATCGCCAACGTGGACGCCACCGCTCCCGGTAACGTGGAGGTGCGCGCCCTGAAGTCGGATCGCGGCATGTTCGTCTGGCTCAACAACAAGAACGCTTCGGCCCAGACCAATTTCCAGGTCAAGGTCACCGGGGCCGCCAACGTGGCCTACGAATGGCGCAGCTTCGACAATTGGAAGGGCGGCTTCGGGACCCCGGCGACCATTACGGCATCCGGGGGTACCATGACGGTTGCGGTGCCGACCCTGGCCGCCTACGGCGACATGGCCCTGTGGTTCGCGGACAAGACCCCGGTGGTCGCGGCCGCGCGCCGCGAATTGCCCCAGGGTTTCCGGGTGGCCTTCGATCCCGCCTCCGATCGGCTTACGGTTTCGGCGGGCTTCCGCACCGCGGCCCCCGTCCGCTATCTGCTGGCCGACGCCTCGGGCCGCGCCTTGGCGCAAGGCTCCCTGGATCTATCGGCCGCGGCGGGCGTCTCCCGGGTCCTGCAGCTGCCGTCCCACCGTTCCGGCCTCCATTACCTCAAGGTCTCGGTCGGCGAACGCGCGGTCACCCGCACTGTCCTCCTTTCCCCCCGCTGAATCCGGCCCGGGGTGCTGCCGCCTGGGGCCCGGGGCGCTGCCGCCTGGGGCCCGGGGCGCTGCCTCTCCGAAGCGCCGTCCCCCGTAGCGCCACCTCCCCCGAGGCCAAGTCCCCGGGTGTAATGTCATTGTCATTACAACCAACGCCATAACAATGACATTACAACGGGGGATCAGTCGCCAGCCGCACCCCCTGGCCCTAGGGTAACAGCGTTCCCTCGAACGGCGGGTGTAACCAGGCCGTGATTCCGCCCTTCCGCACGCCTCCTTCCGTGGAGGCGTCGGCTTATCTTATTGCCATGCCCGCACTGCCTCCCTTTTCTGCCGGCGCCTCCGGCTCGCGCGCGCCCAAGCCCGCGGCGACCCCGGCTTCGGCGCCCGGCGCATCGGAATCCGGTGCCGCCGCGTCCGCAACCAAGGCCGCGAAGGAAGCCCCCGTCACCGTAGGCGGTAAGCCAATCGAAGTGAGATGGCGTACCGCCCGGGCCTACAGCTACCAGGCCGACGAACATCCCGCTGGCCATTCCCTGCTCGATCATCCCCAAGGCATGAAGTCTTACCATGGTATCGAGCGGCGACCCAAACGCATCGAATCGGTGGCCCGCGAAATGGGCGGGGATCATGCCGACGGCCCCGGCGACGGCGTGCTGCGCCGCAAGGACGAGCTCAAGCATTACCTATCCGAGTTCGGCGCCACCGCGGTGCAGGCCCGCCTAACCTATCTTCCCGTCCAATCCCGGCGCCCCAGCGACGAGGAACTGCACGTGATGCAGGACTTCGCCAAATCGGTGCACCAGTATTCCCGGCTGTCCCAGGGCAAGCGCGGGCCGCGGCATGGGGAATTCATCGCCACTTATGCCCGCGTCACCGACAAGGATACCGGCGCGAGCACATTGGAGCGCACCAACTTCCGTTACAACGCAGCCCATTCCATCGACGTTCCCGATAAGGGCGCCCCGCACGACTACGTCATCCATTCCCATCCCTACGATCCCAAGCATCCCATGAGCGCGGGCGTGACGGATCCCCTGGGCGGCGCCTATCCCAGCGGACAAGACCGCCTGATGGCCCGCATGATCGGGAAAGGCGGGCAAGCTCCCGCCCGGGAAATGCTGATGCACGGCGGCCAAGTGTATCACACCCATGGGGACGACCTGCATTTCTCCCTGCTCGATCCCGCGGCGGGGGAAACCCTGCATCTCGCCGATCGCGCCCAAGGCGTGGGCTGGGACGATGGCTTGTACTTCTCGCCCGCCAATCGGCCCTCCACCCCCGTCTCGCAGATCCGTCCCGATTCGCCTGAGTCCCCGGAAGTTTCCGCGCCAGGAGCCGCAGGCTACGGCAAGACCAAGCCCGTCGATGACGATGCGGCCTCGACCACCGCCATCTACGAAGGCCATTGAGCATGCGCGGCCTCGATCCCTTGCGCCAAGCCCTACGACGCGCCCGTACCCCGGAAACGCCAGCTCCGTCGGCAAAGCCCATACCCAAACCTGTCATCGAAGTGAAATGGGACACCGCCCGGCGCTATAGCTATCAGGCCCAGGAAGAGAACTCCTCCGTCTCCCTCTCCAACCGGCCCAAAGGTTGGGACCTTACGCAACCGGGAGCAGACGTTCCCCCGCATGTCCGCAGCGTGAAACGCCAAGGCGACGATGGCGACATCGAAACCAAGTTCGACAAGGAGCGTACGCCCCTCTCGCATCTGATCATGGAAGTAGGTCCAGGCGAAGTACAAGGCCGCCTATCCTATAAGCCGCTCCTGGTGCGGCCGCCGTCGGATTTGGAACGCCAGGTGATGGAAGACTTCTCTGCGGCCATGCGCGAGGCAACCCAGGCTACCCAAGGCAGGCAGAACCCCCGGCTGGGGGAATTCATCGCCACCTATTCCAAGGCCACGGACATCGAGACCGGCAAGCTGGACGCGGTCCGCACCGCCTTCTCATTCCGCGATGGCGCCACCATTCCCGTCCCCTCGACCGGGTCGCGCCCCGACTTCGTCATCCATTCCCATCCGTACGATCCCGCCGACCCCGGCAAACACCTGCCCGGAGAACCCTTGGGCGGCGATTTCCCCAGCGGCGCGGATCGTCACCTGGCCATCGGCCAGAACGTTCCCGTACCGCCTGTGCAGATGATGATGCACGGCGGGCGCGCCTTCCTGATCCACGAAGGCGACCTGCATTTCTCGTTGTTGGATCCCGCCGCGACCGGCAGGAAATTCTTCGCGGATCCGAATGGGGGGCATGCCTGGGATCAGGCGCTCTTCCTGACCCCGCATCCCACGCCGCCCCCGAAACTACCCTAGATCCGCCAGGGCTTCCTTAAGCTTCACGATGCGCTCCTTCTGGCTGGCCAGCTTCACGCGCTCGCCTTCCACCACATCGGCCGGAGCGCTCTTCACGAAGCTCTCGTTCGACAGCTTCTTCTCCTGGGAGGCCAGGAAGTTTTCCGCCTTCCCGAGTTCCTTGGTCAGGCGCACCTTCTCCTGGGCGGGATCGAGAATGCCTTCCAAGGGGATGAACACGCGCCCGCCCGGAACGATGCCGGCGGCTGAGAACGCGGGCTTGGCCGCGTTGGGCGCAACCTGCTTCACCACCACTTTATCCAGGTTTCCGAGAATGTCGCCGTACTTGGCGAGCAGGTCCTGCAATACCGGGGTATCGCACGCGAAAATCAAATCCGTCGCCTGGGAAGGCGGAATGGTGTATTCGCCGCGGATGGAACGCACCACTTCGACGATCTTGAGCAGGGTCTCCATCGCCTTCAGATCGGCGTCCGCGCCGGCGGAGGGTTTGCCCGTCTCGGGCCACTTCGCCGTAATAAGCATTCCCGTGCCGCCGATGGCGGTATGGATTTCTTCCGTGATAAAGGGCATGAAGGGATGCAGAAGCGTGATCAGCTTTTCCAACACGGTCGCGAACACGGACACGGCCTGCTGCTTTTCCGGAGAAGCCCCTTCCGCCGTGATCACCTTCTTGCGGATCTCCAGATAGTTCGAACAGAAATCGTCCCAGGTAAACCGGTACAAGGCCTGGGCGGCTTCCGAGAAGCGCAGGCCCGAAGAGCCGTCCGCGCCGCGGGGCTCCAGGCTTTCCGTCACCGTCCGGATGGTCTCGTCCAAGCGCGCCAGGATCCAGCGATCGGCCAGATGCAGCTTGCCGGCATCCAAGGCCACGCGATTCCCATCCAAGTGGGGATGCACGAAACGTACGGCGTTCCAAAGCTTGTTGGCGAAGTTGCGCCCGGTCTCGAACTTCACTGGCGAAAGCTTGATGTCCTGGCCTTCCGTGGTCAGGATCATCAGCGCGAAGCGCACCGCATCCGCGCCGTACTTGCCGATCATCTCGATGGGATCGATGCCGTTGCCTTTCGACTTCGACATGCGCTGGCCCTTTTCGTCCAGGATGGTGCCGTGGATGTACACGCTATGGAACGGCGCCTTGCCCAGGAACTTGAGCCCGGAGAAGATCATGCGCGCCACCCAGAAATAGATGATGCCGCGATCGGTCACCAGCACGTCGGTGGGATAGTGAGCCGCCAGCTCCGGCGTCTTGTCGGGCCAACCCAAGGTGCTGAACGGCCACAAGGCGCTCGAGAACCAGGTGTCGAGCACGTCCTCTTCCTGCACCAGCTTGGCACCCTTGCCATACTTCGCATCGGCCTGCGCCTGCGCCTCGGCTTCGCTGCGCGCCACTACGAAGGGCGTATCCTGGCGCTTCTTGCCTTCCGTCTCGCTCACCAGGTACCAAGCGGGAATCTGATGTCCCCACCATAGCTGGCGCGAGATACACCAGTCCTTGAAGGGCTCCAGCCAATCGCGATAGGTCTTGCTGTAGCGCGCGGGAATAAAGCGCGTCTCGTCTTTGGCCACCGCTTCCAGCGCGGGAATGGCCAGGGGCTTCATGTTCACGAACCATTGATCCAACAGGTACGGTTCCACGATATCGTCGGAGCGGTAACAACGGGGCAGGGATACCACGCGATCTTCCACCGAGGCCAATAGTCCCGCGGCATCCAGGTCGGCCACTACGGCCTTGCGCGCGTCGAAGCGGTTCATGCCCTGGTACTTGCCCGCCTGATGGTTCAGGGTGGCGTCCAGGTTCATGGCGATGATGGGCTTGAGGTTGTGGCGCTGGCCGACTTCGTAATCGTTGAAGTCATGCGCCGGCGTGATCTTTACCGCGCCCGTGCCCTTGGTCGGATCGGCATGCTCGTCCGCGATCACGGGAATGGTCCGGTTCGTTCCCGGCAGCATCACCTGCTTGCCGATCAGATGCTTATAGCGCTCGTCCTCGCCGTTCACGGCCACGGCCACGTCTCCGAACATGGTCTCGGGCCGCGTGGTCGATACCGTAATCGATTGGGTGGGATCATCCGCCAGCGGATAACGGATGGACCAGAAATGCCCTTGGCTATCCTTGTTCTCCACCTCTTCGTCGGCCAGCGCGGTCTGCAGGGCCGGGCACCAGTTGATGAGCCGCGTACCGCGGTAGATGAGCCCGTCCTCGTGCAGGCGCACGAATACTTCCCGCACCGCTTTCGAAAGCCCCTCGTCCATGGTAAAGCGCAGGCGCGACCAATCGCACGAACTTCCCAGGCGCATCAGCTGGTTCACGATGCGATCGCCGTACTCGTTCTTCCATTCCCACACCTTGGCCACGAACTTCTCGCGGCCGAGATCATGGCGGGTGATTTTCTGCTTGGCCAATTGCTTTTCGACCACGGACTGCGTCGCGATACCCGCATGATCGGTGCCGGGTTGCCACAAGGTGCGATAGCCTTGCAGACGCTTGAAGCGCGTGAGTACGTCTTGCAGGGTATTGTTCAGGGCATGGCCCATGTGGAGCGCGCCGGTTACGTTGGGCGGCGGGATGACGATGGTAAAAGGCTTACCATTCCCCTGCGGTTTGAACGCCCCGGCGTCCTGCCAGGTGCGGTACCATTTCTCTTCAATGTCCTGGGGGGAATATCGGCTTTCCATGACTGTCTCGCTGGGTGGTTTTCCCCAATATAGTCAGGAATCGGGAGTAACCGGGAGGAACTGGGCGCCTCGGGCGCACTCTCAAGCGTCCGCAGGCGCCGGCATTGCGGCCGCCGCAAGCAGAAGCCCGCCTTTTACAAGGCGAGCGACAAGCCGAGCGACAAGCCGAGCCCGCAGGCGGGCCGAATCAGGGACAAGTGTGGTAATCGAGCTGGTAGGTGTAGTAGCTGATGGACTCGTAGCAGGTATTCTTGCCGCAGGGAAAGCCGTCCAGGCCCCGCGAAAAACCCAGCACAACGTTGTGCGCGGCATAGGGCATGGGATCGGCCAGTTGTACCGTTACCGCGGTTTCGTAGATGTACGCGCCCCGCATGGTGGCCTCGTTGACGGCCACGGCGCCATTCCCGTCGGCGCCGGCAGTCTGGATGTAGAGGGAGAGGCTGGTTTTGGAGAGGGGCGAGCACCCGACGATATCCTTCGCCATATTCTGGCGGACCAGGACGCCGCCCATGTATCCGCTCACGGTCTTGTCGGCCAGACCCGTGCATTGGACCAGGACCGAGCCCGGGCCGCGCAGGCTCGTGTTATAGCCGCATGCGATATACGTCACGACCCGGCTCGCGCCCGAGTTATTGACCCATACGAACTTGGCGTCCGTGCCGATAACGTCATCGGACGAGCCCACCACCTTGGTCTGGGTATAGTTGGCGTTGCCGGTCTTATAGAACGCGATGAGGTAAGGATCCGTGGTACTGCCGGCGGGATGCGAGGTTTGCACGATGAGCGTGCCGTTCACCGGTACCGTGACGGTCCCGTAGATTACCAGGTCGATTCCGAACTGGAAATACTTGGCGGTTTTCCAACCGCTCACGGCCTGGGCCGCGACCGCCTTGCCGAGCGGGACAAGCGGCGCGCCCGCGCCTTCCGACACGGGATACCCATAGCGGCTCATGAGATCCCGGATGCCCGCGTCCACGCGGTCCGGATCGGTTTCCGCGCGTTTGAGATCCGTCAGCGCATTCTCGAATGGAGTCGGCGGGCCCGCGGGCATATCGACCCCGGTCGTTCCCGTGCCTTCCGGCGCGGCGACCCGATCGGTTTGGTTGCAGGCCAGGAGCGCGATCGCCAGGCCGGCCGATGCGAAGAGGACGGCGGCGGAATTCCTGTTCATGAGCATCTTGATTCCTTTCGAGAGTGGGAAGGCTGCGAACAAAGGCAAAGACGGACGACTGGTACCGCGGGCAATCTACCCCGGTGTAACCGGCCGGGTGTTCCATCGGCGCTACGAAGCGCTCTCCGGCGGAGAAATTTACCCGGGCTTGAACAGAAGGTTCCGAAGCTGCCCTTTCTCCACCGGCCCCTAACGCATTGATCCCACGGAAGATGGAATATCCGTAGCCGGATTTCAGCCCGTTCCCCGGGCGAAAGCGGCCATTTTGAAACGATCAAAATGGTGGATTGGGCCCGAAAAAATGAGGACATTTATGGCAGGGAGGTGCGACTATGCTCGATACGAACCCGTCCAACCCTTCTTATTCCGATCCCGAATCGGCCCCATGGATTCCCGCCAAGGCTTTACGCAAGCTGAAGCGGAAGGAGAAGCGCCGAGATCATCAGATCGAACGCGCGCGCATCAAGGAGCATTTGCAGGCCGGCATGCATGATCCGGAGTTGTTCCTGGATCTGGATGCGAGAAAGAAGAACGAGCGTCGGATGCTGGAAAGCGGCGCGGACAAGCGCAAGGCCCTGTTGGCCTCGCAGCTCCGCAAGGTGAAATCCGAATTGAACAACACCCGCGACCTGGACGGCTTCATCGCCAAGGCCAGCCGCTCGCGTACCATCCATACCCTTGTTGCCATGGGTTTTTTCCGCGAAGTGCTGGAGTCCGAAGTGTACCGGGAGGGCCACCGTTACAAGGAGGCCATCCGCAAGGCACTGGAGGAGCCGGGGCTTGCCAAGTCCATCCAACACCGCTGGGGGATGTTCGATCGGGAATTCCCCGAGCGGCCCCGGCTGCAGGCCGCCGCATAGCCGATTCCCGGGGTCCGCAACCGCGGGCCTTGGACGGCGGCGGGAGGGAATAGCTAGATCCCTGGGATGCGCGTGAAAGTGAATGGCGACTTGGCTGAGCTCGCATCGGGCCTCAGCCTGGTTGCCCTGCTCAATTCCTACCAACTGAAGCCCGAACAGGTCGTGATCGAACTGAACCGTCAGGTGCCGCCCAAGGCGGCCTGGGCGGAAACCTTCCTGAAGGAAGGCGACGAGGTGGAGATCGTGAAGTTCCTGGGCGGAGGCTAAAAGCGGTTATCTGAATTCGACCACGTCCACGCCCAGGAAATAGGCGCGGATGATCTGGACGAAATTCTGGTTGGCCTTGGAGCGGGCGATGGCGCCCATCTGGCACATCCCCACGCCGTGGCCGAAGCCTTTTCCCTGTACCGAGATTTTCCCCCCGCCGGCCTTCACGGAAAACCAGGAACTGGGCATGATCTTGTCATCCGAGGCCGAAGGGCGCAGGGCCCAGCGCGTCTTGTCGCCCTTGACGGTTATCGGGCCGCGATCGGTCTGGATGGTCAAGACGCGGGCGCGTCCGCAGGAGGCGCGTTGCGACACGGTAACATTCGCGATACTGGAGAAGGACGGGTAATCCGGCACTCCCGCCGAGCGCAGGTTGCGCTTGAGGATGCCGGCCAGTTGCGGTTGGCTCCATTCCTGGGTCCAGGACATGTACTTGGAGTTCTGGCAGAAGGGATCACCCATGGCGTCCGAGTCCGGGCGCGAGACCAGGTAGGCGATGCTGTCTCCGCCCCATACCTCGTGCTTGCTGGCGGTGCGGCCGCCGCAGGTCGAGAAGTAGTAGCACTGGGCAAGGCTGTCGTTGTAGGTGACCGCCATCCCGCGGGTTTCCCACACGGCGCGATCCGAGAGCAGGTATTCCCCGCGCACGCCCTTGTAGACCTGATCCTGCACGTCGCTGTAGAGATGGAAATCGGCGTTAGGCGCGTGCAACATGCGTTTGTAAGCGTAGGTGCGCGCCACGATGGCCTGCGCCTTGAGGGCTTCCAGGCCTTCCCGATCGATGTTGCCCAGTTCGTAGGGCAGTACCCCGCGCAGGTAATCCTCCACGCCCAGCACGTTCACGGCGGCGATCTGCCCGTCCGCTTCGGCGATGATGTGCATGCCGCCGCGGTACACGCCGGTCCCCACGTCGATGAGGTTGTAGGGGTTCACCGAGATGAGACGCAGCCTCCTGGCCACGTGCGTCGCGACCGTCTTGCCGCCCTGGTCGACCAAAAAGGCGCCGCCGGAGCGCCGGATCACGAAGCGGCCCTTGAGCTGGGCCAGCTTCGCCAGGGTAGCGTTCTTGTTACCCGCGTTGTCGGAAACGCCTTCGGCCATCACCTGCATCTCCCCCAGGGAGTAGAGGGAAAGGGGCTTGGGGGAGCGGAACAAGAGCACGTGCACACGATCGGGCAAATCCCGGGGACGGGTCTTTTGCCGGATGCCTTCGGGACGGGAGACGGGGGGCAGGGCCTGGGCCAGGTGGGGCCTGGCGTTGGCGTTGGGTTGTCCCTTGGAAGAGTCGGGGCGGTGGGACGCTTCCAGGTCGGCGGCCGACTCCGGTCCGGCATAGGCCACGTCCCAGCTCAGGGTATCGCTGGCCTCGGGGAAGGGCAATTCCCCCTGGGCCGCCGGGGCCGAATCGCCGGGAGGTTCGAAGCCGCCTTGTTCCGCCGGAACCGTATCCGCCCGCGGGGGGGCCGCAGGCGCGGCCGTGCGCGAAGCCGTGGACGTGCAGGAAAGGAAGGTGAGGCAGGAAAGGGCGGAGACGTAAAGCGGAAGGCGCGGAAGGTTCACGCCGGTACTGACTTCGAGTCTTTCGATAATTTCTTCAGCTTGCTCTCGTTGAGCGTGCGGTCGGTGGCGGAGATCTTGTCGACGAACAGGACGCCGTCGAGATGATCGATCTCATGCTGGATGCAACGCGCGAGAATCCCGTCGATATCCCGCAGGACCTGGCGCTTGCCGTCCTTGTCCAACGATTCCACCGTGATGGTTTCCGGGCGCTCCACGTCGGCCCAGACTCCGGGCACCGAGAGGCAGCCTTCTTCGGCTGTGCAGGCGCCCTTCTTCACGGTCACCTGGGGATTGAACATCAGGTAGGGCTTGCGTTCCTCGTCCTCTTCGCTGGTGATGTCGACCACGATCAGGCGGATGCTCTGGCCTACCTGGGGCGCGGCCAAACCGATGCCGGCGGACTTGTACATGGTCTCGAGCATGTCCTCGGCGAGCTTGGTCAGGGCGGGAGTCACCTTGGCGACCTCGGTGGCGCGTTTGCGCAGTACCTTCTGGCCGTAGAGATAGATGGGAAGCACCATAGGAAATCCTTCGCGAAACCGGGCGGCCTTCAGGCGGCCTTGGCTTCGGCTTTCTCCTCCACGGCCCGCGAGATGGCGGTCTTGTTGAAGTCGATGCGGACGCCGTCGTGGAATTTCAAGGTCACGATATCATCCTTGATGGAGGCGATTTCCCCGTACATGCCCGAATGGGTCAGCACGCGATCGCCCTTCTTAAGGGATTCTATCATTTTACTGAAGCTTTGTTGCTCCTTCCTTTTGGGCAGGAAAATCATGAAATAGACGATGGCGGCCATGGCCACGAAAACGAGAATATCGGGAGCTTGCAAATGCATGTTTTTTCCTCGCAAAGGGAGCAATTGGACGATAGTGCAATATAGCAATTTAGCCCCAAGGGCTTTTCGAGGGGTTTGAGTCCGCGCCCCGCCCGCCGCCCCTGGACGCTCCCGGACGCCGCCCCCAATACTCCCAATATGATGGACCCGTCGAGGCCCTACGTGCCGCCCGCGCCCTCGCAATCCCTGCTTTCGTCCGGCATTCCATTGCCGATACCCGGGATCGCCGCGCCCTTCGCCTTCACCACCTTGGAAGGCCTGATGTCCCACTATTCCCAATGGTTGCCGGGGCAGTACGTCTACAACCTGGTCGAGGCCGAAAAGGAAATTTTCGTGGTGCGCAAGGAATGTTCCCTGCAAGAAACCCGCGTGCAATTCCTCAAGAAATGCGAGAACGCTTTATCGAAATCCCTGGTGGAAGCCCAATCCGGAAAAGCCGCCTGGGATTGGAGCTACGTAGCGCCCCCGGTGCAATAGGCTTTCGTGACCGTGCGGAGAAAGGGGGCCAGTGGGGAGCCCCCTTTTTCATTTCTCCAATTACTTCTGTAAATCCTTCTCAAGATTCAAGAGGAAGATTTTCCGTTCCACGCCGCCGGCGTACCCGCCGATTTCCCCCGAGGCGCGCACCACGCGGTGGCAGGGAATGAAAATGCACAGGGGATTGCGCCCGTTGGCGGTGCCAACGGCCCGCATGGCTCCCGGGTTTCCCACCGCATGCGCCAGGTCCCGGTAGCTCCAGGTCTTGCCGAAGGGGATTTTCCGTAACGCGGCCCATACGCTTTGCTGGAATGGGGTTCCGTGCGGTTCCAGGGGAAGGTCGAAGCGTTTCCGCTCCCCGCGGAAATATTCCCCCAATTGCTTCTCGGCGGCGGCGAGGGGCGCGCAGTCAACGCCGGCCTTGGCCTTGTCGATACCCATGCGCGGGAGTTCGCTTTCGTCCCAAACAAGCGCGCATACCGACTCGGCGGTGGCGACCAGGGTCATCTTGCCCGTGGGCGTGGCGATGCGTTTTTTGAAATAGGTCATTGGTTTTCTTTTTCCAGCGCCCAGGCCCGCCACAAATGCGCGGCGGCGTATCCGCGCCAGGGCCGTACCCGGCTGATATCCATGTGTCCGTCCGCTTCCAAGGCCCGCCGCAGCACCAAATCGGTGGCGGGAAATGCGTCGGTATCCCCGATGGCGCGCAGGCAAATGTATTCCGCCGTCCAGGGACCGATGCCACGGATAGCGAGCAAGCTTGCCCTGAACGCATCTGGATCCTGCGCGCTGGACAAGCTGATTTCCCCGGAGTGCACCTTGCGCGCGAGTTCGCGCAGCACCGCCTTGCGTGCTCCCGTCGTTCCCACCTTTGCCAGATCGGATCGGAGCAGGTTTCCCGGCGTGGGGAAGAGACGGAACTCCTCCCTGGTTCCCGGATGCCGGACTATTTCGCCGTAGCCGGCGACCAACTGCGCGATCAGCCGGTTGGCCTGGGGAATGCTTACCAATTGGCCCAGCACCGCGCATACCGCGGTTTCCCAAGGATCCCAGCCGCGCGGGCTACGGAGGCCGGGCCGCTTGCGCCTTAGCTTTTCCAGGCGCGGCTCGCGGGCGAAGGCATTGGCCACCAACAACGGATCGGAATCCAGGTCGAACATGCGCCGCACCGCCTTGGCGGTACGCGCCAATGAGCGGATTTCCGATCCCGATACCTCCACCCGCAGCCGATGTGGCCCGGGATCCAGGGTAACCCGTACGCTACCTGGGGCGCCGCCTTCCCAGCGGAACCGCCTTTCGTAGGCGCCGTCCCCGAAGCTTTCCAGGCCGGCAATGGTATGGGAGCGGTAATACGCGAGGGAAGTCTCCCAATCGAAAGGGGGGCGGAAGGGCAGCGTCAGGACGATGCCTGGGGCGGGGAGGGTTTTTCGGCCGCGTCCGCGCAGCTCGGTAGGCGAACGGCGGAAGCGTTCCTTGACCGCGGCGTTGAAGCGGCGGATGGAGGCGAAGCCCGCGGAGCCGGCGATCCCGGCCATGGGCAGGGAGGTATCCAGGATCAGGTTGCGCGCGAAGTCGAGGCGGTGATCGGATTGGATGCGCGCGGGGGTTTTACCGACTTCGGCCAGAAAGAGCCGGCGCAGATGGCGGGCGCTGACCCCGAAGCGGGCGGCGAAGGCTTCCTCCCCTTGGCCATCGGCCGGATGGGAGCCGCTGTGGCCCGCGGCCGATTCGGAAAGCGCTTTGAGCGCGCGGTGTACCAAGGCCGATTTGCCGGACCAGGCGGGGGAGAGCGGCGCGCATTCGGGGCGGCAGCGCAGGCAGGGCCGGTAGCCCCGTTTTTCGGCAAGCCGGGCGTCGGGAAAGAATTCCACGTTTTCGCGTTTGGGCCGCGCCGGGCAAATCGGGCGGCAATAGACCCCGGTGGTCTTGACGCCTACGAAGAATTTGCCGTCGAAGCGGTAGTCCCGCGCCAGCATGGCCTGATAATAAACGTCTCCGCGATCCACGCAAGCAAACTAACCGCTCCGCGGCGTGCCGACTAGCCGTTTCCGGACATGGTCGGGGAGGCCGTCCGGATTGGGCCCGGACCTTTCTGGCGGGACCGGAAGCGACGGCCATCCGGTAGGTAGCGTGGCCGGGAAGCCGGGTTGCCCGGAGAGGATAGGGATTTCGCGGAAGGCGCCAAGCCGGTCCCACCGGGCCAATCCACAGTGATGGCGGCCGGTCCGGGTACGGCCTGGATGAGGATGAACCCGGGGAGGATTTCCAGAGGCAGGGGCACGGAGGAGCCCGCGCGCAGGGCCTGGGCCGAGGCAGGCGCGTCCCCGCTATAGGCAACCTTGAAGGTCAACGGGAAATCGTAACGGGCCGCATCCAGGGGGCTGGCGGCGGTGAATTCCGCATGGCCCGCGGTCTGGGTTTTCACGGTGAGTTTGAGGGAGTCCCGTTCCGTCCCGTATTTGCTGGCGTCGCAGAAGCGGGCCACCCACAGCTTGCGATCATCCGCGAGCTTGCGGCAATATTTCAGATGCACCAGGAACTGGGCGGGATCCAGCGGGGCGTAGGGTTCGGTGAGCCCGTGAATCATGCCGATCATCAGCTTGCGGGCCGTGACCGCGGCATCCGGGAATTTGTTCATGGCATCGGCCGTGTTCGCGCCCCCGGACACGTCGCCGTAGGTGCTCTGGTATTCCCGGGCGGCCATGTACGTCTTAAGGGCCAGCGCCGTAACTGCGGTGTTACGGCTGTTATAAGGGTAGGCCAGGGTGATGGGGGTAAGGCCCAGTTTGGTTTTGATGGCCTGGGCGGAACCTTCCAGTTCCTTGGCCGCCGAATCGGCGGACAGGGTGGTGAGATCGGGATGGCTCAGGGTATGCGAACCTATCTCATGCCCGCTATCCGCCAGCACCTTCCAGCCTTTCCAGGTGGTGGGCTTCCCGATGGCCGGGGCCGCATCCCCGTCGGCTACGTTCCGGGTAATCAGGTAGAACGAACCCTTGAGGCCCACCTGGTCCAGGTAGGGGGCGGCGTAGATGAGTTGGGTGGGGAGCGCATCGTCGAAGGTGAAGACATAGGCGCCGTTGCAGTCGTCTTTGAACTTGGCGACCGTCACCTGGGCCTGGCTCTGGACCCATAGGAGCATCGCGCCGCATACCGTTCCCGCAATCCGCATTTTCGACCTCCGCTGCCAAGATAATCCCGGACCCCGTTCCAGAAACGCGGAATCCGGGAAATCCCGTAATCCAAGCTTAGATAGGGATAAAGCCGGGCCAGGGGCCGCTATCCTGCCTAGATTGGATAGCTGCATGCGTGCCTGGCTTTTATATCCCCTGTTGCCCTTGGCTGTCGCCACCGCCTTCGCCGATGTCACGGGCGTGGTCTCCAACGACGCGGGCAAGCCCATCGCCGACGCCTTCGTCCGTTTCGTCGACGCTACCGATTCCAGCCGCGAGGTCCAGGCCGTCACCAATGCCCAGGGAAGGTATACCCTGACCTTGCCGCCGGGATCCGGCACCTTCCTGCGCGGACTTGCCGCCTCCAACGGGAACCGCGCGGGTTTAACGCAGGGATTTTTTTACGACCTGCGCGGACGGTCGCTGGGGTATCTCAGAGGTTACCACGGCTTCCCGGTTCCGGGCTTGGCGGTTTCCAGGCCTGTTGATGCGACGGGCCTCCCCGGTTATGCCATAGCCGATCAGGCGCCGGCGTCACGCAAATCTTCCGCTGCCCTCAGCTTCCATGTCAGCGTGTGGGGCAAAGGCATCCTGCCCTATCGCGCCGCTTCAGTCGCGCTGGAAGCAACCGCGGTCAAGGATTTCAAGCTCGCGGCCACGGACCTGTGGGATTCGACCCGTGCCATCTTGCGTGACGACATGGGCCATTGCGCCGGGCATTTCCGCGGCGCCAAGCAGGGTCGGGTGGCCTTCCTGGGCGGATCCATCACCTACAATGGGGGCTGGCGCGATAGCGTCGCGAATTACCTCAAGAAGAAATTCCCCGGCACCGTCTTCGAATTCATCAACGCCGGCATCCCCAGCGTGGGCAGCGATATGCACGGCTTCCGCCTGCGCCGGGACGTTTTGGAGAAGGGCAAGGTGGACTTGCTGTTCTTCGAATCGGCCGTGAACGATACCACCAACAAAGTCGCCAGCCTGGTGCGCACCCGGGCCTACGAGGGCATCGTGCGCCAGGCCCGCCGCGCCAATCCGGAGATGGACATCGTGTTCTACTATTTCGCGGATGCTTCTTTTTACGAAAACGTAAAGGCCGGGAAACCGGTCGCGCCCATCGCCGACTATGAAAAGGTCGCGAACCCGTACGGAATCCCATCGCTCAATCTGGCGCAATACGTGGCCGAACGCTACACCTGGGCCGAGTTCGGCGGCGATGTGCATCCCGGTGCGTTCGGCCAAAGCATCTATGCGAGGAACATGATCCGCATGTTGGATGCGGCGTTCGCGCTTACGGTTACCGCGGCCCCGGTCGCGCATATCCCGGCCCTGCCCTTGGACTCGCTTTGCTTTCAACAGGGCCATACCGATTCCATCTCCAAGGGGAAGATCGTCACCGGCTGGAAGCGGGTCGAGTCCTGGACCCCGACCGCAGGAGGCACTCGCGACGGCTTCTTCAAGCTTCCCGTGTTGGAATCCACCGCGCCGGGCGATACCCTCACTTACGCCTTTACGGGCACCGCCGTGGGCATCGTGGTCCCCGCGGGACCGGATGTGGGTATGCTGGAATACGCCATCGACGGGAAGGTCATGGGCACCCAGGATCAATTCACGCCCTGGAGCTCGGGCCTGAATATCCCCTGGACCTACATCTTCAGCAAGGACCTGGCGAAAGGCGCCCATGAGTTGCGGCTGGTGACGGCGCCCGGGAAAAACGCCCAGAGCACGGGGCATGCCTGCCGCATCATACGCTTCGTCGTGAATGGGCCGGGCTAGCCGGAATCAGGCCTGAAGCTGTCCGCAACCCAGCCGGGTTCGCGGTCCGGGATCAACCCGGGTGCTTGAAGTGGATGATGGAATATTTCAGCGTGCGCTTGTTCGCCACCGGAATCCATCGTCCTTTGCCGCCGGAGCCGTCGAATCCGTTCTCGATGCGTATCCCCTTGGCGAACACTTGCCCGAAGAGCCGTATCCCGGATTCCAGGCTCATGAAACTGTTGGGCGAGACCAGGGTGGCCCAAATCTGGATATCATCGCCCAGCGAGATTTTCCCGTTGGCGTAAAAGAATACGGTGCCCGAGTTGAAGGTGGGATCCGTGTACCGCTCCGGGGCGATGAGCTGGAATCCCGGCTCGATGGTGATGTCATTTTCGACCAATACCCGCGTGGTTCCCGTCTTCCCTTGCACGAAAATCATCTTGGTGCCGTCCGACTTGAGCGTAAGCGATCGGAATTGATATAGGCCGGGTCCGAGATAGAAGCGGTTACCTGAGGCGATGGTGAAATCGCCGTAACGCCCCGGTGTCAGGATGCTGTCCGTCGCGGAGCCTCCCAGGCCGCACATGGCCATGTCGAAGCGGACCCCCGGCACGGTGACGCAATTGCGCGCGCCATCGAAGTTCACGGTGGTATCGGGCAGGATCATGTTCTTGGTGGGGAAGGCTTTATTGACGCCGAAGCGTATGTTGCCCGGCTTGCCCACGGTAGCCGGCAGCACGCTGCCGTTCAAGGAGACGCCGGAGTAGGTGTTGCCGGCCCACGCCTGGGAAACCTGGACCTGGCCGCCACCGATGTACATGGAATCCTTGAAGACGTTGCTGGCGGGATTGGCTCCCGCAATGATGACGCTGCCGCCTACGTTCATTTTGCCGAAGAGTGTGCTAAATGCGGTCATTCTGAGATTGCCCCGGCAATTCACGATGCCCGAAACCTTCATGTTCTCCAAGAGAATGATCTTATCGCCGCTGATCAGGCTCCCGCCCACCTTCATGTTGTTGTTGTTCTGCTCGATCAAGACATCGGAACCGATATCGGCGCTGTCCGACGTGATCCCGTCGCCATAGATGCAGACCCAGGCCTTGCCGTAGATCTGGAAGGTGTTGAGCGTGTCGTTCACGCGCAGGCTGGCGGCGAACGCGAGCCCGGGAATGGCCGCGAGCACGGCCGGTAGTAAAGCTTTGCGCATCAGGAGCCTCCCCAGGTTCCGAAAAGTTGGGCGTCTTCCGTGATGCCGTTGTAGCTGGCCCGGCCCACGACACGCACCGTGTCGGAGGACGGGATCCAGATTTTGATGGAAATCTTCTCTTTGGCCGATCCCGTCAGAGCCTCGCTGGCCGAGGCGGGAGCGCCTTCGAGCCAGCCGGTGGAAGGGTTGCGCGTGAGCGTCCCGGAATAGAACCCGGTGATCTTCGCCAGCTCCAAAGGCGCGCAGGCGTCCGGGCCGGTGGATTTGTCGATGCCGTTGGGGGCATGGGTCACGCAGGAGTAGGGGAAATCGCCCCGGGCGACCGAGAGGCCTAGGTAAACCGCCGCCTCGGAAAGGAATTTCGCCTTGGTCACGTTGGCGTTACGGAGAGTGCCGCTGCCTTCGCCGTGGATCTTGCGGTAGGCCACGGCGCCCAGCAAGGTGGCGACGATCAGGAAGAACAACACCAGGACGATGGTAAAGCCCCGTTGCCCGCGGGTACCCTCGCCGGCCAGATGCTTGGATTCCGCGCGCATCAGTTGTTCGCCAGGTTCACGCTGCTGGTGGTGGCGCGTTGCTTGATACCGTTTTCGCGGAGCGAGACGACCCGCAAGGTATACTCCACGGTCTTGACCAGGTTCGCGTCGGTGGTGGGCTTGCCCGCGTTGTCCAGGTAGCGGAAAGCGAGATCGAGGCTGTCACCGGACGCCCCTGTGGCCTTGTCGGGGATTCCAGTTCCATCGCAGGCGATGCTGCGCGAGATGGATTTGCCGTACTGGAAATAGCGGATGGAGGCCAACTGCCCTTCTTTGCAATACGTACCCACCAGGTCGCGGTAGTTGAATTCCGCCGCCTTAGCGTCCATACGGCTGAATACCCCGATGCCTTGCAGGCCGAAACCCGCGCGCGCTAGATCGGAATGGATCTGCTGATCGAATGTCTTCACCAGGGTCTGCATATCCGCGGTGGCGATGACGCTGGCGGTGCTACCGCTCATGGATTTGTACACCCTTCCGAAAATCACCCCGACGATGACGAGCAATCCGACCCCGACGATCATCTCCAACAGGGTCGCTCCCCTTTTATGGCTCTCATGGCTCATAAGGGACCACCGTTCCGAGCGAATTTGTCATGGTGCCGTCCCAGGTGACCGTCGCCTTGATGCTCATGAGGTTCGCCGGCGCCGCGACCTTGCGGAACTTGACCTGCATCGCGAAGGCTTTGCCGGATTTCGAACTTGTGGTTTTGCGGGTATGCGTGGAATCGGAGATGGCGGCCAGTAGGGCCTTCAGGCTATCGGGATTGGAGAGAGAGCCTTCGGCCGTCTCGATGGCAGATGCTGCGAGGGTGGTGGAAAAGTAAAATGCGCTGGATTGCTTGGCGGCTTTGGAGTTGGTTTGGAAGTACGCCATGATCCCGGCGATGGCCACCAGCAAGATGCTGATGCCGACCAGGATTTCCATCTGGATATAGCCGTTACGAAGCTTACGGGATTCCACTTATACATTATGGCTGCCGGGCCCAAATAGCGTCAACGCAAGGGTTCCCAGAGTGGAGCGATTATCGCGTAAACGGCAGATTTAGGGAATTTCCCCGGGAGGCGTCAACCCCTGCGCTGCCGGGTCGGCCAAGTGGTCCGCGAGCCCGCCGATCAGGGCAAAACCGGGCCCTTCCCCCGCTTTCCTTGCAACCCTCTGGGCCCCTTCATACTTTATGGGGCCTTCGAGAGTCTCGGGCACCCGTAGCTCAGTGGATAGAGCAGCGGTTTTCTAAACCGTTGGTCCCTGGTTCGAACCCAGGCGGGTGTACTTTTTCCCCTGTCGAAAAACGCCCTTCGACGGGATTCGGCAGGTACTGAGGTTGGGTGAGGTCGGAGCGATTCGATC
>JAHFCH010000243.1 GCA_023249635.1 Fibrobacterota bacterium | reverse complement strand
ACCCTTCAAAGGCAAAAGCTACCGCCTAAACCGGCCCAAGTAGCGTATATTTCACCACGCTGGGGTGGCCTATTTTGAAGTGCCCACACCTGGTCTATTTTCAACTGCCCGCTAACACTTGATGGTCGGGTTGAATCTACTGAAGCATATGTTCAACCTGGGCGATGAGACCGTGATCAAGGCGTGGGTGGAAAACCCGTATTACCAGTACTTCACGGGCGAAACGGTCTTCCAATGGAAGTTCCCCGTCGCGCCCTCGGACATGGTTTATTTCCGCAAGCGGATCGGTGAAGCAGGGCTGGAGCGGATTTTGTCTGCAACCATCAAGGTACACGGGGATTCCGCCCTGGAAGAAGAAGTCATCTTGGACACCACCGTCCAAGAGAAAAACATTACTCACCCCACTGATGTGAAATTATACAGCCGGGTGATCGAATCTTGCTGGCGGATTGCCGACAAGGAAGAGATTGAATTGCGTCAAAGATATAGCCGGGTCCGGAAGAAGTATTTGTACCTCCAACGCTTCCGCAAGTCCAAGGTGCGCTTCAGGGAGGCCATCCGGGCCGAGAAGAAGCTGAAGACGATCGCAGGTCGTCTAACCCGGGAATTATTGAAAAAGATCGCGAAGAGCCGAATCGCAAAATATGCAGCCGCCCTCGATGTATTCCAGCAGATCGTTTATCAGAAGAAATCGGATTCCGACAAAGTGTATAGCGTCCACGAACCGGACGTTCAGTGCATATCCAAGGGCAAGGAATACAAGAAGTACGAGTTCGGATGCAAGGTCTCACTCGCGGTGACCAAAGATTCAGGCGTGTGCGTGGGCGCGATGAGTTTCGAGAAGAATCCCTACGATGGGCATACTTTGCCCGAAGCTTTGGACCAATGCGAAAGGCTTACGGAACAAAGGCCGAAAGTGGCCCTGGTAGACTTGGGGTATCGGGGCGCAAAAGAAGTAGGTGGAACGGAAATTCTATACGCCGGGCGTGTAGGACGGGATCTGAAAGGGAGCGCCTACTATCGCATGAAGAAAAAGTTGGGTCGCCGCGCGTCGATAGAGCCGCGCATCGGGCACTTGAAGGCTCGCTTTCGCCTTGGTCGGAACTTCTTGAAGGGAAATTATGGGGACATGGCCAACGTCATTCTCGCGGCCTCGGCGATGAACCTCGTGAACTGGATGGGCCGGTTCCTTTTGTCCATTTTTGAATGGGTGCGGAGTAGTATTAAAATGCTCGAAACGCTCCGAGTCTTGCTATCCTGGCCGATGCCGAAATTCGTGGGCACTTTTTGAGGACCGACTATCTAAACTTGGATGAAATACAGCCTCGATTCACTTCAGAAATAGCTCATCAAAGAATTGAAAAAGAATCTATCGGTACATTGTAGGAGTTCTCGAAAACGTGCTTCACCCATTTTTCCATGTCTTCGAAAGGATATTTTGTGGTTAGCCAGAAATAATCATAATCGAATGGCCCTTCTTTGGTTATCCACTGTCGGCATAAATCGTATGAAACATTCCAGGCGTAGAACTTATTAAATGTTTCTAAAACAACACTTTCGACTTTGCCTGGGAAATCGACTGGGTAAATAATTCCATCTGCTTTATCGACAAAAGGTGCTTGGTGTTTCAAAAATAATTCCAGCTTTTCAGTGCTAGTGCGGGTACCTGCGCTCCAAGCTCCGGGCCAACAAAAGTAATGGGGATGCTCTAGCTTGCTCTTCTGGAATTCAATAAACTTGGAAAAGAATAGACGTACGGGTAAGTTTTCGTCGCGAAATTTAAATGGCTCTAATTCTCGAACGACTTCTTGAATGGAAGGCGTGCTCTCCGCCCATTCAACAATCTTCGCAGCAATTGAAAGGGGCGTTTCGCAAGCAATTGAATCACATAGAATCTTGCTTGAAACTTGATATTCATCAATTGAAAATTCCTTTATATAGGATTTTAGGTCACTGTGGTTCTCCCTGATTGCGGTGCTAAAATATATGAACCTGCGCCCGGGGTCATTTGTAGTGATAAAAGATTCAAAATGGTAAACCTCAAAAGGAAATCCATCGGACGGATTTATTGACAAATCACACACTAAAAGAAAAAGCGCGACAAGTGGATCGCTAATCTTTTCGGGCCAAAGACTTCCGGAGATTTTAAGAAATAGTTCGAACCCAACGATGTATACTCCGTCCAGCATTCCCATTTTACGAAAGTCGTCCCATGTAAGGGTTTCCCCTGAGCCATAGTACAGGTATTGAATTTGTGAAAACCTTGCCTGGCCCTCATATATTTGAAATAAACCCAAAGGGGGTATGCCAATACGAGACGACTCGAAAAACCCTTCTACTTTTCGAGAAGTTAGTTCAGCGAATTTAGATTCCCATTTTCGTGGATCCGGAAAAACGTTTTGGGTACCGCTAAACGTAGCGGATAAAAGCCAAATAGTAGATGCCCAAGTAATTTCATAGCAATGTCCGATAAAGAGAAAATATGGGCTTTTGTAAATTTCCCTAATGGTCTGAGGGTCCCATAAAATCCCACGACAATATTCGATATCATAGAAATTGTTTAAGATGTTATTGACGCTTTTGAATTCGTGTGAATTTTGATTATCTGGTCTAGCCCTTTGTGTATTGTATTTCAGAATTGATTTTACGGGACCAATAGTCTTCAGAAATTCCAATAAGTGACCGTGGTTAATATGAGCTTGAGCGGGGTGGGACAGGCTTAATATTAATCCGCTGGTAGACCCCACATGCTGCCACCAATGAATGGTTTCATGAAAGAAAGTCGAAAATGCCTGGATTTGTTTATCCGTTACTTCTCCTCGTTTTACAAGCCGGTTCTCTAGTTGAGATAATTCTTTGTGAATATCCGGTCTAAGCCGTAAGATAAACTTCATCGGGCTATACATTCCCTTAGCGCCGTAATTAGTAAGGAATGAATGCAAGTCGGCAGCTTGAACTGGGTCAGATTCCAGCAGTGTCTTGTCTAACTCCATCTACTGCCTATTGTTTGCCACCAGGGTGAACCGAAACCTATGGCGCATCTACTTTGGAATGTAAATACTTCGGTCACTGTTCCAAATGCTGGTAAATTTATCTTTGGCGAATGAAGCTTTCTCGAAGAAAGTAGCTCGAATATTCGGGCAAATTCTGTTTCCAAAGAGGCTCGACTTTTCGGCGGGAGCCTTTTTCAGAACTGATCAAGCATCAACATTGCGGGTCGCATTGGCCACGGCCTTTAAGCGCTTCAGGGGCCCTTTAGTGCTCGATCCAAATCCGAGTGGATAAAAGCTGACTCCATCCGCTCCAACGACCGCGCAGGCAAACCGTTCTTTTTAGCTACATCACGCCAATTGGAAACGGCCCCGCCGGCTTCCTTCGCAATCTTTGCAGCCTCTTTCAGGGTGAGGGAAAACCGGGCCGCGACGGAAAAGGCCGTGTCCATGGATGCGTCAGCATCGTCCTCATGTATCGCCGTGGATAAGACCCGCGCCTTCAAGTCCACCGGCATCGGGTTTAGGTCATAGGCAGGGGAGAGGCGCCAACCGCGGCCGCCTTCGTACAGAAACCCATGGTTTCGGAGGTGATCGTCCGTGTTCGAGATCAGGATATTGAATACCATTCTTCGCCATAGCACATGCAGGTCCTCGGTCGGCCGTGCACCGTGCTGGCGAATGCAATCCCCGATCTCCGTATAGCTTCGCAATTCCATGTCTTTGGCTCCCAGCATGCTCATGGCAGAAAGGAAGGGGATCCGCCCCTTCGGGCTTCGGTCGAAACGCCCTAGGACCAGAACAGGCCGCTTGTTCACGAGCTCGACGCGCCACGCCGGCACGGTGATATCGGCCTTCGCAGCTAGAGCCAGGGCCGTTGCCTCCCAACGGACCGTGTCATATTCGTCGCCTACCTTGGGGAATTTCGCGATCGACAACTTCCCATCTCGTTCCAGAATCGAGGCCTTCGGCCGAGCACCACCCAAAGAAGACCCAGGGGCCAACAAAAGGCTCAGGTCACCGGCACCGTCATCATCCTTCTCGAGGTAGTCCGCAGCTTTAAGCAGCTTCGGAAGGGCAACCAAAGGGGGAATAGGGGAGGCGGACGGAGCAGCCAGGTATGGACCACCGTCCGCAGTCTCCGAAAATCGAAGCGCGCCCATCCGCGATCGGTCATCCACCTGGAGGAGAAAGTCGGACTCAACCAGGGTCCGCGGCGTCCGACCTTCTCTCTTTGCGCCTGCCCGTTCCGCGCGGCGCATCAACCTCCGCCCCCAAGTATCCGGCGCGGAATCCCCAATCGCCCCGAAGAGGGCTTGGTCGTTGGTGGTGTGGTAAGAGCCTGCGGTCACGGCAAGCGCCGGCTCTAAGGCAAACTTCTCGGGGTTCTTTAACCAGGCCGGATCGTAATCGAAGGTCGCGGAACCCTTGTTTTTGTGCGTGCGCATCCAAAGCCGACCCACCAGGGTAGGCTTCCCAAGCAAATCGACGTGCACGTAAATGAGGCGTTCCATGGTCCTAAACCTTTCGCGGCCGCGGCAGCCTCACGCGCTGCGGAAGCCGTTCGCTCTCGAGGGACAGGCCGACGCTGTCCTTGGACGGATCGGCGATCCCGCTCAAAGCATCTACCCAACCCAGCGCAAACAACGTGCTCGCGTAGGCGCCAATCGACGTGCCGGCATCACCGCGCTCGACTTTTCGCAAGGTCAACACGTGGATTCCCGCGCGCTCTGCGAGCAGGGCAGCCGGAATGCGTCGGCGGCGGCGCGCTTCCGAAATATCGGTTCCGACGCGCTTGAGGGCCTTTTCCACGCCCGAGGGGTATGTTTTCCTGGTCTTCATAAAGGATATTATAGTATCTGGTAAATATATTTAAAAGGTATTTTAATATCTATTATAGATTCTTAGTTATTTATACGCGGGGAAACTCGGATTATAAAGACTTAGATTTGCCTTTGCTTTCGGAGGTACACTATGACCCGGATTTTATCGCTGATCGTCCTACTATGCGGTCTGACCTTTGCCAAGTCTGACTCCACAAGAATTCTTACGTTATCGGCCAAGGTGGATAGCCTTAACCATTTGCTGGCTTCCAACCAGGCTTCAGCTAAAGTTGATACGGAAACCATTTTTCTTAAAGCGAAGATCCAAGAGGTGATCGGCTTCAACGAAAAGGCGTTTGGCCGAATTGATTGGGCTTTTGGCATTATTACTGCGGTCGCCTTAGCGCTTTTTGGATTTAGCTGGTGGAATGCAAAAACGCTTCATGAGCGGGACCTGAAGCGTCTCAAGGAAGAGGTATTAGAGGATATCAAGGATCAGATTGGGAAAATCAAAGATGCGGCAACTAATGAAATAGAAAGAAGCAACGATCAGCGATTTATTAGAATCCAAAATGAATCTTTTTCTTACACCAACCTCAAGTTGATTTCCCTTTGGAGAGCATGCACGATTTACAATGAAGTGATCTCTTCCGCCCGGGAAATGTTCGATCAGGCGGTTAATGGGAACACGAATTACATCGCGCATTCCGTCGACAATATGATGGCAGCAATGGATGAGATAAAAGCGAGCAACCAAAAGTTAACCCAAGATTCTAAGCAAAAGGTATTAGATGTGATTCAACAACTTCGTTCAATGGGTAGAAACCAGGAATCGGAGAGACTAAATTCCAAGTTAGGGACAATGCCTTTAGCTTGATTTTTGCCTATATAGTCAGGAGATTGCCCATAAAGTCGGAGTAGTTAGGAGCTTTGTAGGCAAAGGCGATCGGCTTATTGGTTGGTTGCTCTCCGACGAAGCGCAAGGAGAGCAAGCACACCAAAGCCGATTAAACCTGAGGACGCGGGCTCCGGGACAGTCGCTGTGTCTCGCACCAATGCGTGGCCTTCATGCTCATAAGCAAAATCTACGTGCATGTGCCAACCCACATATGCCCTGTCCATTTCTGATGTTTCTTCGTATTCTTTCCAGTCACTCAACATTGCCAGATGAACGTCGGTCGAGGTGGAGTTCACTAAATCGGACGTGGCCACTGCAATATATCCAGATTCCGGAGTGCCAAGCGTAGTCCCCCACAACAAACTTAGATTGTTAAACAATCCATTGTTTTCAACACTATAGCCTTCGTAAATTCCACTACCGCCTGCGTGTGTCCAAAAATCAAATACCTCAGCTCCAGTTGCATATCGCCACCCCTCATATGTCCCACCAATTCCCATTTGGCTTTTGACATAATTGATCGTAATATTTTCAGTTCCGGTGACATCAAGCCAGTCGAGAGAAGTTTCAGTATCGGTGGTGAAGTAGTCATTGTCGATGAGAGCCGCATCCACGGAAATGCTGCTTAGAACTACGAAAAACCCTATTTGATTAAACACCTTGAAAAGTTTCCGAGTCAGCATCTTTCGCCTCTGCAGTTATAGTTTAGTGATGTGCATAGAATAGTCACTGAACGATTTATTTACTTCAGAGAAGATTGGCGAAATAAAAATACCTTGTAAAGCTATCCGACTTTTGTCGGAAATTACTACGGGGTGGGATAAACTTAAAATGAAAAAGAGCCCTTTGAGGACCATTAATAAAAAGGGGCCCTCACAGGCCCCTCTATCTATCCACTCTCCGAAATGTACTGACGCGGTTTATTCGACCGTCCAGGTACTCCCCGAATTGAACAACTTATCCAGGCTCGGCGGATTCTTCGCCACTGCCGCATCGATCTGGCCCTTCATCGCATTGTAGTACGAAGGCCGCTCCACGTTGCGGAACACGCCCACGGGCACCGGATACTCCGGATGCGACAGCCGCGACAGGTAGAACGCCAGGGCGCCCGAAGCTTCCTTCTCGTCGTGGACGAGGGTTTCGCCTTCGGCGGGGTTTGACTTGCCGGACATGGTGAACTTGTCCATCACCAGGCCCTTTTCCATCTCCTTACCGTAGCGCAGGGGTTCGCCGTGCTTCAGGTAGAGCATGGTGTCGTTACGGGTGGTGCGACCGTAGTAGGGCTCGTGAATCTTATCCGCGAAGATGACGCAGTTCTGCAAGACTTCCACTAGGGCGGCGCCCTTGTAGGCTGCGGCGGCCGCGAAGACTTCGCCCATGTGCTTGATGTCGTTGTCGCTGGTGCGGGCTACGAAGCCGGCTTCGGCGCCCAGGGCCATCGAGATGGGGGAGAGGGGCAAGTCCACCGAACCGTACGGGGTGGACGGGGAAACCGTGCCTACGCCCGAGGTGGGGGAGTACTGGCCCTTGGTCAGGCCGTAGATGCGGTTGTTGAACAGGATGATTTTCACGTCCATGTTGCGGCGCAGGGCGTGGATGAAGTGGTTGCCGCCGATGGAGAGGGCGTCGCCGTCGCCGGTGATGACCCAGACCTGGAGGTTGGGGTTGGTCAGCTTCACGCCGGTCGAGACGGCCGGGGCGCGGCCGTGGATGGTGTGGAAGCCGTAGGTGTTCATGTAGTAGGGGAAGCGGCTGGAGCAGCCGATGCCCGAAACGAACACGAAGTTTTCCTTGGGGATGCCCAGGGTGGGCAGGATGCCCTGCATGGTGGTGAGGATCGAGTAGTCTCCGCAGCCCGGGCACCAACGGATGGCGGTGGGCGAGGCGAAGTCTTTTCTTGTCAGCGGTTCAGCGGCGACGGTGCTCATTTCTGGGTCTCCAAAATCCGATGCAGTTCCGAAACGATGAAGGAAATCTTGAAGGGCTTGCCGCGTACCTGGCTGATGCTCTTCACGGGAATGCCGAACTTGCCGGCCAGCAGCAGGCTCAGTTGGCCCATGTTCAGCTCGGGGACGATGATGCGCTCGTACTTGTGCATCAGCTCGGCCAGGTTCTTGGGGAAGGGATTCAAGTATTGCAGATGGGTGTGGGCCACCTTGAGGCCGCCTTTGATGGCTTCCTCGACGGCGGTGGAGACGGTTCCGAAGGTGCCGCCCCAGCTCACGACCAGGGCGTCGCTGTCCAGTACGCCGGTGACTTCGGCGAGCGGGATGTCGTTGGCGATGCCGGCGATCTTGGCATGGCGCTCGTTGGTCATGGCCTGGTGGTTCTCGGGGTCGTAGGCCACGGCGCCGGTGTTGCGCGCCTTCTCGAGTCCGCCGATGCGGTGTTCCAGGCCCGGGGTACCGGGGATGGCCCATTTGCGGGCCATGGTCACCGGGTCGCGCGCGAAGGCCTGGAAGGTCTCGCCGTCCGACTTGGCCAGGTTGGTCACCAGGTCGGGAATCAGGGCCGGGTCGGGGATGAGCCACGGTTCCGAACCGTTGGCGATGTAGCCGTCGGTCAAGAGCACTACCGGGGTCATGTACTTGAGGGCGATGCGCGCGGCCTCGTAGGCCATGTTCATGCAATCGCCGGGGGAACGGGCGGCCAAGACGGGCAGGGGCGAATCGCCGCTGCGGCCGAACATGACCATCAGCAAGTCCGATTGCTCGGTCTTGGTGGGGAGGCCCGTGGAAGGGCCACCGCGCTGCACGTCGATGACGATCAGGGGAAGCTCGGTCATGACGCCGAGGCCCATGGCTTCGAGCTTCAAGCAGATGCCGGGGCCCGAGGTGGCCGTGACGCCCAGGCCGCCCGCGTAGGCGGAGCCGATGGCGGATGCGATGGCGGCGATTTCGTCTTCGGCCTGGAAGGTGATGACGCCGAAGTTCTTGTGCTTGGACAGGCCGTGGAGGATGTCCGAGGCCGGGGTGATGGGATAGCTGCCGTAGAAGATGGGGCGGCCCGACTTCTGCGAGGCGGTGAGCAAGCCGAACACGGTGGCTTCGTTGCCGGAAATCTTGCGGTACTTGCCCTTGGGCAAGGCGGCTTTCTTGACGCGGTAATGCGAGGTGAACAGCTCGACGGTGTCGGCGAAGTTGTAGCCGGCCGTGAGGGCCTGCTTGTTGGAGGCCGCGATTTCGGGCTTGTCCTTGTACTTGGTCTTGGGTCCGTACTTCTCGTCCAGCCATTTGATCGTGTGATTCAGGGGTCTGTCATACAACCAGAACATCATCCCTAGGGTGAAGAAGTTCTTGCAGAGCTCGGCGCTCTTGCCTTTGAGGCCCGTTTCCTTGACCGCG
>JAHFCH010000242.1 GCA_023249635.1 Fibrobacterota bacterium | reverse complement strand
GGGACGCGTGGACTGCGCGCCCTCCTCCAGTTTCGAGTACGGCCTGCATGCGGGCGATTACCGATTGTTCCCCCATATCTCGACTTCCAGCACTATGGAAATGAAGTCGGTGCTGTTCCTCTCCAAGCGTCCCTGGGAATCCCTGGCCGGCGTGCCGGTGGCCCTCTCCTCCGATTCCGCCACCTCCAACGTGCTGTTCCGCATCTTGTGCGCGCGCAGGTTCCAGGTCGCGCCGAGGATCCTGGGAGAGCATGGCGGCGCGCCGACCGAAGCCGAGGCGGCCGGCGCCGAGGGCCGCGTCTTCATTGGCGATCGCGCCTTGGCCGAGTCGGTTTCCGGGCGCTGGCCGCATCGGTATGACCTGGCAGATGTGTGGGCCCGCTGGCAGGATTTGCCCTTCTCCTTCGGACTATGGATGGTGCGCCGCGACGCGCTGGCTGCCAAGGCTGAAAAGGTGGCCCGCTTCCATCGCCTTCTGCTCGCTTCCCTGGAAGCCTTCCGCGCCAATCCCGGGCGCGCCCTGGACGCATGGACCGCGGCCTATCCCGCGGCCTTGCCGCGCGAACAGATGCTGGGCTTCTACGCCACCGCCGACTACGGGTTCACGGACCGCCATGCGCGGTCGCTGGAACTTTACTATCGGCTGGCTTGCGAAGAAGGCTACCTGGAGCGGGTTCCATCGCTGGAATTCGCCGCTCTCTGAGACGGCTGCAATCCTTTCGGATTAATCCGCCGTGAACTCGGCCACCGCCCTCAGCACCCATTCCCGTACCGCCTCGGGATGCGAAACCGTGATGAGATGGTTCTTGCCCGGGACGATGGTGAGGGTGGCCGGGTCGCCCACCGGGCGGATGAGCCAATCCCCATCGGAATGGAGCTGGCGGAAGCGCGCCGGGGGTTTTGCCCCCGGCCAAGTGGTGATCATCCGGGGGAAGGTTCTCAGCAGGGCGGGCGGGAACTTGCCCATGATATCGGCGAGCAGGGCCTGGCGCGGGGGGTCGAGCATGCGCTGCCAGGCCAGGATGGCGGGGATGAGGGTGAAGATGCGCCGGATGAGGAAATCGGGGACATGGGCCGCGAAGGGCGCCCAAAAGCGGAAACGCTTGCGGATATGGCGGGGATGCAGGGTGGAGGCGATGATGAGCACGCCCCGTACGTCCACGGCCGTGGCCATTTCCAGGGCCAGCATACCTCCCAGGGAAACCCCGCCGATGATATCGCCCGGGGCGAGCCCAATCTCCCCGGCCATGCGTAAAGCGTACTCCCGTAAGGATTCGCCTTTCCGGACCGGGATGAAATCCAGGGTGGTGTAGGTCTCCGAGGGCAAATCCATCAGGGAGAAGGCGCGTTTGTCGAGAGCGAAACCGGTGATGAGGAAGACCCGCATGCGGATAATGTATATCCTTTTTTAGCTACATTTAAGCGCGTCCGGGTTCGTACGAGGAGTCTGCGAATGCAATGCCGTGAATGTGGTGCCACCATCGCCGTCAATGTCTCCTTTTGCCCCACGTGCGGGGCGCGCCAGGTATCCGTGGCCCCACCAGCGGCTTCGGCCCCGGTGGCGACTGCCCCCTTGGCCGCGTCCCAGGCTCCCCGGGCGGCGGCCGTTCCGGCTCCTCGGGCCGCTTCCGCACCTTCTCCCGCACCTTCTACCATTCCCGCGCCCTCGGTCGGCAAGGCCCTGGCTACGGAAGTCAAAATCGTCCTACCGCATATGGGCGATACCTTCGCCAACCGGTACCGCATCGAGAAATACCTGGGTCTGGGCGCGCTTGCCAACACCTACCTCTGCCGCGATCTCGCCAACGGCAACCAGGAGATGGTCCTCAAGATCATGCATGCGCGCAAGTCCGCCGAAGCCGGGCTCGCGGACAGTTACATCTTCCTCGCCGAATCGGTGGCCAAGTACGACCACAAAGGCATCGCGCGCATCTTCGACGCCGGCCGCCACGAAGGCCTGCCCTATTACACCATGGAATGGGTGGGGGGCGTGCCCCTGCGGCTCTGGCTCATGGAACGCCTCAACTTCGAGAACCGCGTTCTTCCGGGCCTGGGGATTATCGTGGCGCTGCTGGATACCTTCGAGACCATCCATGAACGCGGATGTTACGGGTGCGTCAAGCCCGAGAACGTATTCATCACCCTCAACGGTCCGGTGATCATGGATTTCGGGGTGGTGGGATTCTTGAGCTCGCAGGAATTCGAATTCAACTCCTACGCGCGCCGCTATCTGCCCTACATGGCCCCGGAACTGCGCCAGGATTGGAGCAACCTGCTCCCGCACAGCGATTATTATTCCATTGGCGCCATCTTGTACGAAGTGCTAGTGGGCCGCGTGCCCGCGCCGCATTTGCGTTTGCCCAGCGAGCTGAGCGGGATCTTCGGCATCGAGGCGGACGAAATCGTGCTCAAGGCCATGGCGCCCAAGCCCCTCGATCGCTTCGGCACCGTGGAGGCCTTCAAGAACGCCGTCATTTCCCTACAGGCTTCCCTGCTGAACGCGCGACCGCAAGACGCATTCCTGCCCGCCTCCGCCGCGCCGCAGGCCCATCCCGGCCTGGAACTTACTTCGGACCTTATCTCGGTGCATAACCCCGATGAGGCATTCGAGGATCCGGAAACCGGCACCATCCATACGCCTGGGACCGGAACCTTGCCGGTTGGATTCGGCGTCACGCCCCCGCAGCCGCCCCCGGGCGCTCCGTGGACCCGCGAGCCCGGCCATGCACAGGACCTCGCGACCGGAGAAGCCCCGGGAGATGCGGCACACACGGTTTTCTACGGCAAGACCCCTCCCGAAGACGACGGGCGAACGGTTTCCGATTTCTCCCCGCTGGGGGATAGGGTCACCGAGGCCGCCCACGCCCAGCGGCGCTTCGTCCATGCACCGGGGCCGTTGGGAGAAGCCTCCCCGTTTCCCGCCGATGCGGGATTACCGGAGGATGCCCTCGCAGCCCTTCCCGAAATCGAGGAAGAAGCCACTCCCGTACCCGCCTGGTTGTGGGTCTCCATCGCCCTGGCAGGTTCCTGCATGGTGGTGCTATCCGCCTATTTCGGCCTCTTGCACGGGCATTGATCCCAGCTTATGGAGATCCGCATCAATGGCGTTGGCGCAATGGGCCACGGCGAAGCGCGCTGTTTCGAATTCCCCCGTAACGGCCGAACCGCGCAGGGCTTTCTGATACGCTACCATGACGGTTATCACGCCTACCTGAATCAATGCCAGCATTGGCCCGTGCCGCTGGACCTGGGCGACGGGGATTTCTTCTATGACAAGGCGGACCGCATCGTCTGCAAAACCCACGGAGCGGCCTATAAGGCCGATACCGGGGAATGCGATTCCGGGCCCTGCGTGCGCGCATCCCTGGATAAATACCCCGTGGCCAGGCACGAGGACCATGTGCTGGTGACGGTCCCGGATTAACGCCCTGCGCGGGCGCCGGGGCCGGAAATAATGTTATAGTACAGCCAACCAAGGAGAACCCCATGTTCAATCCCGCCTTCTCCAGCGCTGCCATGCTGGATCGCAAGAACCAGATGCCCGTCGTCAATCCCGACAAGGCCGGCAACAAGCTGGCCCATCCCGCCCCCAAGGCTCCGCGCATCTTCGCCGACACGGCCACCTGGTCCGAGATCGAACCGTTGTTCAAAGGCGGGCTCATCAACGGCCTGACGACGAACCCCTCCTTGCTGAAAAAAGCGGGGGCGAAATCGTGGGACCACGCCAAGGAGATCATGAAGGATCTCTGCACCAAGCTACGCCCTTATCCCGTGTCCCTGGAATTGACCGAGCTGGACGAAGAGAAGATGGTCAAGCAGGCCGATGAACTCTCGGCGCTGGGAGACAACTCCGTCATCAAGGTTCCCGTAGGCGGCTACCGTGCCATCAACTCCGCCGCCGATCCCTTCACCGGCCTCAAGGTCATCCGCAAGCTGTGGGAACGCGGCATCAAGGTGAACACCACCCTCATCTTCAATACCACCCAGGCCTTTTGGGCCGCCAATGCCGGCGCAACTTACGTCAGCCCGTTCCTGGGCCGCCTGGCCGACTACGCGTACAAGAATGACCGTCCCGAGCGCAAGCCCGGCAACTCGCTCTACTTCGTGGAGGACCACAAGAACGCCAAGGGCGACCAGCTCATGCACAACTCGGAATACGTGGCTTCGGGCGGCGCCGTCAAGGACGCGGGCGCGCGGCTTATTTTCGAGATCGCCACCGTGTTCGCCAATTACCAGATCAAGACCGAAATCCTGGCGGCCAGCTTCCGTAACCACGTACAGCTGACGGAATGCCTGCTGGCCGGCGCGGATATCCTCACCGTGCCCGCCGCCGTACTTTCCACCGTGGCCGACCATCCCCTTAGCGACGAAGGCATGAAAGCTTTCGTCGAGGATTCAAAAGCCTTCGGCAAGTAACCACATATGTATACCGGGCCGAAGGCTCGCCTTTAGGAAATTGCGTCGCATAGGAATTTGTGATCCCCGTATGTGATCCCGCTCATGTTACATCCGTATGCAGGTTAACTACGTATAACCAGGCTGCGGAGGGGAACGAGAGGACTCGACCGAACGCGGCCTTTACACCCGAAAGGGGAGGCTGCCGGTTCACATGCAAAGCGACGGACCCATATTGGTGGAATGGTTGCGGCGCATCGCACAACGCGATGCCCGTGCTCTGGAAAGCCTGTATGACCGGTTCTCCCCGGTGCTATACGGGACGGTCCTTTCCATCGTCAGACGCAAGGAAGACGCGGAAGAGGTACTCGGTGCGGTTTTTTTCCACGTATGGCAAAAGGCCGCGGACTACACGCCCGCCAAGGGCTCGGTTTACGGTTGGCTGCTGTGCATAGCCCGCAGCCGGGCCCTGGATCGGCTCCGGACGCGCGGATACAAGGGCGCACGCCGGGAGGATTCCGGCGGCATGGACCTGGAGGAATTGATTCATGAGAAGGGTGATGATCCCCTGGAGCAGGCGCACCAATCGCAGGCCATGGATCGCGTGCGCGCCGCCATGCAACGCATCCCCCCGGAGCAGCGCAAAGTGATCGAGGAGGCGTATCTGCTGGGTTACTCCCAATCCGAGGTGGCCGGCCGCTTGGGTATGCCTCTGGGCACGGTGAAAACGCGGATGCGCGACGGAATGAAGACTTTGCAAGGTCTTCTGAAGGGTGCGGCATGAAGCCGATCGACGATCGCGAATTCCGCGAACTCTGTCTTGCCCATGCCCTGGGCGCGTTGGACGCCGCCGGAGAGGCCATATTGTTCCGCGCCCTGGAAACCGCCGACGCGGCGCGTATGCAGTTATTCGCGGAAGCCGTGGAAGAGGCTACCCACGGGTCGCCTGCGTCCGTGCCCGATGCACGCGTAAAGGCGGACCTGATGGAGAAAGTGCGCGAGGATACCGCCGCGCACGGGAATAGCCGCGGAGTTCCGGGAGTGGATCGCGGCTCCAGGGAAATGCGTCCGCCGCCGCCGCGCCGGAAACCGGTATTCGCCTATGCGGCCCTGGCTTTCGGGGTGGTCATGGCCGGCCTCGCCCTGCGCCAATGGCATCTGACAGCCGATACCCGGGTTAGCCTTAGTGGCGCCCAAGCCCGCATCGAAGCCTTGACGGATAGCCTCGCCGCCAAGCAGGCCCTGCTGGCCGTACTCCAGGCTCCCAGCTTGAAGGTGGCCGCGTTGATGCCTCCGGCCAATCCCCAGGCGAGGACCCAACACGGCGCGCCGGATATGGCCCGCAGCACCGCACGTATCCTGTGGGATGCCGACAAGCATAGCGGCTTGATGCGGGTTTCCGACATGCCGCCGGCTCCCGCCGGCCAGGATTATTTCCTGTGGATTCTCGTCGATGATAAGGCCGACCCGTGCGTGAATGCCGGGGCTTTCGCCGTGCGCGCGGTCGCCGGCGCCGATTTGTACAGGTTCCAGGGCGCCGCCGATCTGGGCCGCTTCCGTATTCTGGGATTCGAGATTACCCTGGAGACCAAGGGCGCCGTGCATACCCACGCCGACGGCAAATCGCATCTGCATCCCCAGGGCCGGACTTTGCTCAAGTCCATGGCTTTCCTCTGACAATCACCCGTAACCTGTAAGTTACGCCCGGATAATCCATTCCGCGTTCTCCCGCGCGGGAACGCTTTCCGCGATTCCGCTTACCGGCGGGAAACCGATTACGCTATGTTCTCCGTAGTCAATCCAGCCAGGCAATTCCGCCTGCCGGGAGATACGCATGATGACGCACCGTAATGGAACAACCGATAGGAAGCGCAAGGTCGATTTGAAACGCAATCTCGTGGCCTGGAGCCTTCCCCTTTTCGCCCTTCAGTTCGTCGGCATGGCTCTGCTGGCCTGCGACAAGGACGCCACCGCCGCCGCCAAGGAACCCTCCGCGACCGCCAAGGTGAAGGGCTTTACCGATCCGGCGTTAACCGGGACCGTGACCTTCACCGCTACCGCCGGCGGCGCGCTGCATGTGCGCGGCACCATCGCGGGACTCAAGTTCGGGAGCATGTACGCGATCCACGTCCATGAGAAAGGCAATTGCTCCACTCCCGATTCGGCGGGCGGCCACTTCCACACCGGCCTGGAAACCCATGGCAATCCGTACGGCTCCGAGGGCACGCATCATGATGGCGACCTGCCCAACCTGCAGGTGGATAGCCTGGGAACGGGGCATTTCGATCTCGTGACCACCTCGTTGCAAGTGACCGCCGGACCTTTGAACGCGGTAGGCCGTAGCGTTATCGTCCATGCCGGGCCCGACGATTACTCGACCCCGCCTTCGGGGAATTCCGGCGCCCGCATCGGCTGTGGCGTAATCGTGGCGGATTGAGGCATCCCATGGGTGGTTGGGATGACTATCCGAATGCTCTTCCGGGAAGAGCATAAAATGACCAAGGCCGGGCCTGGCGGCGTCTAAGCTGACGATATTTATACCTAAGCCGGCATCGTGGGATGGAATTGGTTTTGAAAGGTTCTCTATGCGCTACTTAATCCTCATGTATTCGATTCTGGTGGCCGCCATGGCTGCCCGGGCGGAAGAACAACTCGACGCTTTGCCTGAGCTGGCCCCGGTGGAAGCGCCCCACATGGAAGGGACGTTGCGCGGTGCCCAGGACAGCAGACCTCCCACGCGCACGGCCGAATCCTTCTCGCTTGAGGTGAAGGAAAACCAATCCAAGCTCTCCTATCTCTACAAGTCGTGGTCCGTGCGGGGCATCGACGGCATCGGGGGCCGCCATTACGGTTTGGCCCTGACCATCAGTCCGGATGGCGAAGTACTCAAGGCCGTCTTCAAAGGCCCCGTGAACAAGGATTTCCTCAAGGAGGCCGAAGCCATCGTGAAAACGTGGAGTTTCAGCCGCGTGCAGGCTCAGCGACCCTTCGTGGCCAATATGAAAAACCTGGATTTCCTCTACCGTAGGGAGCTGGTGGTCGACTAGGCGACGGAAACCGTTGTGGGATTTCGATCAACACCGGGCTTCGCATGACGTTGGACCCCGAAATCGTGACGGATTTCGCATCCGACCCTGATTCCTTTTCCCCTGTCGGAAATCTTGTCGCGATCGACCCGCTTTTCCGGAGGTATGGTCTGGTTAGCCGACGGTCGCAACGCGCGCGCCGCCGGGACACAACTCAACAAGGAGGACCACGGTGGGGTGGGACGACTTTCCGAACGACGATACCAGGCAAACGGGAATGGGCGATTCGCTGGCGAACCATTTCGGCAACGGCACCGCGATAGGGCGGGATGGGGAAGAGCTTAGCCGGATACGCGAGGACGGGCGGCGCATACTGCGATCCAACCCCACGCCCCCAGGAAGAACGCACCGCCCAGAGGCGTGATCGCGCCTAGGGGACGGATCCCGGTGAGCGCCAGGGCATATAGACTTCCCGAGAAGAAGAATATGCCCAGGGTGAAACCTGCCGCTCCCCAGCGGATGTCCTTGCCGCTGGCTTTGGCGTACAATGCCAAAGCCAGCAAGGCGATGGCGTGCAAGAGGTGGTAGAGCACGGCGGTTTGCCACACGGCGAGCATATCGGGGGAGAGGCGGGACTTGAGGGCATGGGCCCCGAAGGCTCCCAGGGCCACTCCCAGAAATCCCAAACATCCTGATACGCGTATCCAGCCCATGGCTTAAAGGTACACCTTAAGCCGATTTTGGGAAGCTCCCGCGGCCCTCTTCCACCACCGCGCCCTTTTTGCCCCGGGCGGCGCCTACTATATTTCCCCCTCGGTTCCCCCAGCGCGCGCACCTCGCCGATACAGGTGCAAAAGGCCATCCACCCTAGAGGTTTAGAGGTTCCGCATGTCCGGCAATATCGAAAGCGTCCTGAACGAAACCCGGAAATTTCCGCCTCCCGCCGCGTTCGCGCAAAAGGCTGCGATTTCCACCTGGGAGCAGTACCAGGCCATGCATAAGGAATCGGTGCAGAACCCGGAAAAGTTCTGGGGCGAAGTGGCGAGCGAGTTGCATTGGTTCAAGAAATGGGACCGGGTGCGCAATTGGGACAACAAGCCTTTCGCGAAATGGTTCGAAGGCGGCAAGACCAACCTCGCCTACAATTGCCTGGATAAGCATCTGGAGAAAAACCGCAACAAGGCCGCCATCCTGTGGGAAGGCGAGCCGGTTGGCGATCAAGGCGACGGCGAGAAAAAGGTGCTGACCTACGGCGAGCTGCATCGCCAAGTGTGCAAGTTCGCCAACGTCCTCAAGGCCCAGGGCATAAAGCCCGGTGATACCATCGCGTTGTACATGCCGATGATCCCCGAATTGGCCATCGCCATGTTGGCCTGCGCCCGCATCGGCGCCGTGCATTCCATCATCTTCGGCGGATTCTCGGCGCCCGCCATCGCCGATCGCATCCAGGATTGCGCTTGCAAAATGGTGGTGACCGCCGACGGCGGCTACCGCCGCGGCAGCGTACTCAAGTTGAAGGAAACCGTGGACGAGGCCGTGAAATCCTGCCCGACGGTCAAGAGCGTGATCTCGGTGAAGCGCGCCGGCAACGCGGTGCAATGGACCGAAGGCAAGGATTTCTGGTGGCATGATCTCATGTCCAAGGCTTCGGCCG
>JAHFCH010000241.1 GCA_023249635.1 Fibrobacterota bacterium | reverse complement strand
CGGGAACGATGGGCTGCTGGGCTTGGCCTTTCACCCGGGCTTCGCGGCCAACGGCCGCTACTTCGCCTACTATAACCCCAAAAAAGGCGAAGCCGTTCTGGAAGAGCGGCAGGCTTCGGCGGATAGGCGCGCGGACGCCGGGAACGGTCGCGTGTTGTTGCGCGTTGCCTTGGGCGGAGTCGTGCATAATGGCGGGGACATGCATTTCGGGCCGGACGGATTCCTGTACCTGGGGCTCGGGGACGGCGGCAACCCCCAGGTCTACAACCAGCGCAGCCAGGACCTATCCCTATTGCAGGGAAAGATGCTGCGCATCGACGTCGACCATAAGGACGCCGGGTTGGAATATGCCATACCGGCGGACAATCCTCATACCGCCGCCGCGGCCCCGCAGGCGCGGCGCGAAATCTGGGCCTGGGGGCTTCGCCAGCCCTGGCGCTGGAGCTTCGACGTGGACGGTCGTTTGCTGGTCGGGGACGTAGGCGATTGGGCCGTCGAAGAGGTGGACCTGATCAAGAAAGGCGGGAACTACGGCTGGAGCCGCATGGAAGGGAGTACCTGTTTCAATGGTCTGGACGAAACCCATCCCCTGCCGACATGCGATACCGCGGGACTGATCGCGCCGATTGCCGTGGTGACCCACGAGCCGATCTCTACGGGCCCGGGCGGCTGCATCATCGGTGGCTACGTGTTCCGGGGCGATCCCGCATCGCCCTTCTTCGGGGCCTACATTTTCGGGGACTTCGATACCGGAAAACTATTCGCGCTGCCGTGGGGAGGAAGCGTTCCCCAGACAATCGGGACGGGGGTGATCGGCATGTCCACCTTCGGGATGGACGCGCGCGGCAACCTCTATTACGCGAACTACAAGAGCGGAATCCTCTATCGGCTGGAGCATGCGGATCTGGTGGGTAAGGGGCTGGGCATCCGCAACGGAGGCAAACCTCGGGCAGCCCGCGGTCCTCTGGGGCGGCGCCTGGAAGGGCAGGATTTCCCCGGCGCGCGCAGCTTGGCGATCGCGGCCCTGGACGGCCGAATCCTGCGGCGCTATGGGGCGACCCGGCTGGCGACCGGGGTGGAGGCGGACGTGCCTCCGGGGCTTTATCTGGTGGTCGCCGAGACCCCTTTAGGAAGCCAGGCTTTCCCGATTCTGCTGCGCTGAATTCACAGCTGTGAAAAAGGCCCCTCGCGATCGTGAGCGCCATCGGGCGCGCGGAATGCGCCAGGCGCGGTCGGTAAGGCATTGGAACCGGTCAAACACCCCGCTTTCTCCTGGAAATCGCTTTCTGGTTTCACCGCTTCGGCGGCCGGCGGCGAGGCCGTATGTTTTCACTGTCGCCGAGGCTTCCTCCTCTGGCGGTTTCGCGAGCGGCCATGCTAAGGAACACCCACCCCAAGCGCCGGCATGTCCGTCCGAGGCCGCCAGCGGGTGAAGCGGGCGTCTCCTGAAGGGATGCATGACGAGTCTTTCCGCGATACCGGTGCTTGCCGCATTTTGTTTTGCCCTGCCGATGCGTTCTGCGGCGGAAGCCGCGGGAGCGGCGGCCGTGGCCGCTTTCGAGGCGCGCTACTGGAAGATCAATGCTTCCAAGAGCATTCCCTATCGGCTCTTCGCCCCCAAGAACCGCATGGCAGGGAAAAAATATCCGGTGATGCTGTGCTTCCACGGCGCCGGCGAACGGGGTAACGACAACGTTTCCCAACTCAATCATGCCTTCACCACAATGTGGGCCGACGATTCCATCCAGAAGGACAATCCAGGTTTCGTGGTGGTGCCGCAATGCCCCGCCAACGAGGATTGGAACGGGAATACCAAGCTGGCCAATTACGATTTCACGCAAACGCCCATCACCCAGGATATGCAAGCGGTGATGGATATATTGGACAGCCTGGAGAAGGAATTCCCCATCGACCGGGATCGGGAATACGTGTCGGGCATGTCCATGGGGGGCGCCGCGACCTGGTACGCCATCATGAAGTTCCCCGAACGCTTCGCGGCGGCGGTGCCGGTATGCGGCCGCGGCGATCCCAATCAGGCAAGCAACCTTGATCGCGTAAACATCTGGGCCTTTCATGCAGCGGATGATCCCACCGTACCCGTGACGACCACGCGGGAGTTGGTCAAAGCCATCCGCGCCATCGGCGGATCGCGCCTCAAGTACACGGAATACCCGGCCAGCATGGGGTACGGGCATGAGTCCTGGAAACCCGCGGGCCGGGATCCGGCCTTGCACCGCTGGGTATTCGGCATGACGCGGGCGCAATCAACCGCGATGGCGCCGACCCCTGTGCCGAGGGAGGCATTCCGGCTACCGGAAATGCCGCGCGTGTTCTTCGATGGCTTGGGGCGCTTACGGTCCCGGGAAACTCCGGTAGCGCGCTTCGCTCCGTAACGGGGGAATGCGGTGGGAGCGGCCCCAAGAGGGAGGGGGCCGTCTGCCTACGCGGAAAGCGCAGGGATCCTGGGATCCCTGCGCTACTGCCGCGACCGGTTGGCGTAGTCCCGGCCGCGTTTACGGCCGCGTCCCTGCGAGGGAATCGGGGCCGGGCCGTACGGCATCAGTGGGGCAGACCGTCGTCGGCCAGCGCCAAGGGCAGGATGCAAGCGATGATTTTCGCCGCCGGTTCCGCCTCTCCGGCGGTGAGGCCGGCCATCGGATTGTCCGAAACCGAGGCCAATTGCAATTCATCGTTGGCGCCCCTGAAGGCGGTGAACTCCAGGTTCAGCGCGGGTACCCGCACGACGAAATGCTCCTCTTCGGCCTTGGCGAACCGTTTGATGGAATTATCGATGGCCCGCTTGCGCAGTGCGGTACGTTGGGCGTCCCCGGCGGAGACCAGCGACCAGGCGCCCTTCTCGTCGTGAAGCGACAGCGAACTGACGGCCTTACCTCCCACCAGCAGCGGATAGTGGACGATCTTGGTATCGATCAAAAGCGCGTCGATATCGCCCCCGGCCTTGAACGCCCTGAGGGCGTCGAGGCGGATGATGAAGTCGCGTTTGGGCGTGCCCAGTACCGCCTTCCCCGCGCTGGCCGCATCGGGGAGGCCCAGGTCCCGGAAGGCCTCGCCGTCGGCGGCCAGGGCCTTGAACTGCGCCAAGCCCTTGCCCGCGGCGCTGCCCAGGTCGGGCAAACGTCCCACGTCCAGAAAGCGGGGATTGTCGAAGGCGGCCAGGGTATGCAACGGGGCCGCGCCGAAAGCGGCCGCCGCCAAGCCTACCGAGGCGGCCACGAAGAATGCGAAGTTTCGGTGCGTCATGATCAGGTTCCTCCGTAAGTGATGTCGTAGTAGTCGCGCCAGTGGGTATGGTCGCCGGCCACCTGCACATAGCTGGCATAGGTGATCCAGCGGACGTCGCCGGAGCAAGGCGACCAGGGATCCGAGACCAGCACCATCTGGGAATTGTCGGCCATGACCTTGGCGCCGCGCACCACCATCATGTGGCCGCCTCCGCCCGGCCAATGCCAGGAGAACGCCACCGGCTTGCCCTTGCAAGTGAACTGTTCCCACAGCTGCGCGAAGCTGAGAGCCGCATCGCTGGTATTGGCGGCGGTGAAGCCGTACTTGGAATATTCCGGCCAGCCGCCTTGTACGCAGGGATCATTGGTGGGAGGATTGGGGCACTGGGCGATGCTGCAGCAATCGCTGCGGCCCAGGTACTTGTTGGCTTGGGTGCATTGCGCTACGCTATGGCCCAGGTACTCCATGGTCATGCGGCCGCTGGCGGCCCAGCACCACATATTGGTCTCTTGGGGACGCAAGGTGATGGCAAGGCTGACCGAAGGGCGCCAAGCGGCGTCGCGCAGCCAGTACATCATGGGCGCATTGGGCCGCCCCACGAAGCATTGGTAACGCAGGTTGTTGTTCTTGATGAGCGCCGCCGCGGTGATGGCGTTGGCCTGGTTGGCCGCCGTGTTGGTGCCGAAATCCAGGATCCACATGTTGCAATCGACCACCTTCCAACGCCCGTTGACCAGCTTGGCCTCGACGTTGTAGGGATTGATGGCGATGGCGTCCTGGCCGGGATAGGCGCCCTGGGGATATGCCCCGGAGATCTTGAAATACTGCATGGGGGCATTGGGCCGGCCCACGTAGCAAGTCTGGTTGAGGCCGTAATGTTTGATGATGTCCCGGGACTTGATGGCATTGGCCTGCCCGGTGGCGCCGGCGCCGAAGTCCATGAGCCAATGGCTGCCGTCGACCACCTTCCAGGTGCCGCTGATGAGGCTGGCGGTGACGTTGGTCGGGCTGAAGCCGATGCAATCTTCGGCGGCCCGCGCGGGCGCCGCGGTCGCGAGCAGGAGTCCGGCGAAGGCGACCCCCGCGAGGCCCAAGGCCCGGGTAGGCCGGGTCCGCGTGGGACCGGGCCGGTGGAATGCGAAAGCGAATTTCATGTGCGATACCTCCTTGCGGGCGCTTGTCTCTGCGCGCCGTCGAAGTTGTAGATGCGCTTGCCTTCCGATCGGGTACATTTCCGGCGCAAATATTTTTTCGCGACCTGGAGTTACACTCTGGTTACGTACCGGACGAGGAGCGAAGGCTCAGTGATTGTGCGGGTGCGGGCCCGGGCGGGCTCGGGGGGCGGCTCAGGCAAAGCTTGGCGATGCTGCGGGGTCGAAGGTCGGCTCGCGGTGGGGGTGCCCGCGAAAGGTGCTGCGATACGGCTACGACGGCGCGCTGCGACGGGTTGTAGGGCTGATCGCGCCTGATCCCGTCGCGGGCTTTCGACGGGGGAAATGGGACACCCACCGCGAGCCTTCGTCCGCTTTGGATTCGCCGTCCCCCGACCCGCCCGAGCCCGCACCCGCACGGTCGTGCGCGCTTCGGCTCCAGCGCGCACCCCATCGGGACCGCACCCGCCATGGGCAAACTTTTCTCTGCGATGACCGCCACGATCGATTTGCGCATCTACGGCACTTGCGTTCGTACAACGGTGGGTCACAACCTCTGCGACAAACTTGCGACAAACCTGCGACCGACAACGGCCCCGCTTCGACCCACCCTCGGCTCAGAGCAACCGTCAATTCGCGCACCCGGTGGTTCCTGGTGGCCACTCTGCGCAACCGCACCCGCTGGTCCGCCCCTTGCGGGCGGCAGCGTTCGTCGGTGCCCGCGTTCACTGAGGCGGGGAAGGGGGCTGGGCCGTGGGGGCCGGTGAGTTGCGAGCGTCGCGTCCCTGGGAAGCGAGTCGATTAAAACCATCGAACGCCCGCGACGGGATCAGGCGCGATCCGCCACGCAACCGGTCACAGCGCGCCGTCGTAGCCGACTCGGAGCACCTTTCGCGGGCACCCGCTTCCCAGGGACGCGGGTAGACCACAGCGAGTCCAAAGCGAGCATCCGAACCGGCCCCCACGGCCCAGCCCCCTTCCCCGCCCCATCGGCCGCACAGGTACCACGCACGCTACCCTCCCCACGCATTCTCCCCGCCGGAACCCGGGGTTCCGATCCGAATTTTAGCCCCTAGAGATCCCAACGTTTGCATCGCGATTTGACTTGCGTTTGTCCATGTTTCATGGAGAAAAACGGATTCTTTGGGGGAGCGGGCTTTATGTCAGTTGGCAGGATTGTTTAAGAGTTCAATTAAGGGTCGCCTGCCCCGAACGGCCTTTTCCGGCAATTTGGAGGTGAAGGGAGGAGACCATGAAGACATCGCTCGCGTTCGCCGCGTCGCTGGCCTTTTGCGCATCCGCCTTTCCCCAGGCCAAGACCGTAGGCTGGTCCCTGGGTTACTACTGCGGCTGGGACCAGGACGGTGGCTTCAAACCGTCCCAGATCAATTGGAAGGCATTCACGCATATCGCCCATTTCACGGTATTCCCGAACAACGATGGCTCATTGGATGTGGCCAGCAACGGCCTCTCCGATGGCAACTGCAAGGCCGCGGTTTCCGAGGCGCACAAGAACGGCGTCAAGATCGTGTTCAGCGTGGGCGGGGCCCAAGCCAAGGATCGCTTCAAGAACGCTTGCGCTCCTGAGAATATCCACAAGTTCGTCAAGAACCTGCTCGACTTCATGCGCAAGTATGGCTACGACGGCATCGACACCGACTGGGAAGAGAATTTCGACGACGCCAAAATGGTGGCCTTGCACAAGGAGCTTCGCGACTCCATCGATCTAATCGTCCCGCGGCCCTCCCTCACCGTGGCCGGCGGCGGCTACTTCGCCTCCCATTGCGCGATGGTCCATCCCTACATCGACTTTCTCAACACCATGAGCTACGACGTGTCCATCGGCGGCATGGGCGGTGAGCTGAAGGAATTCACCAGCCGCGGCTTCCCCAAGGAAAAGCTGGGCGTGGGTATCGGCATCGGCGGCGGAGGCATGATGGTGGACGTGGACTCGGCCACCGCCAAGAAAAAAGTGCAATTCGTCTTCGACAATGCCCTGGGCGGCATCATGCAATGGGCGGTTACGGGAGACTCCCGCAACACGCAGGTGTTCAAGATGCTGGAGCAATACCGCCCTACAGGCGCGGTTTCCGTGATCTTTGTCGACGGCAAACTCAAGGTCGTGAACGACCCTGCCGCCGCGCGCGCAACCTTGGCCTACCGGACCGGGGCCAAACTCAAGCTCATCGGCAATCGCCCGGTCTTCCCGGGCCGTGACCTCATCGACCCCTCGGGACGCCTCGTCGCCGCGCGGTTCGCGCATTAAGTCTTTCATAACAAGGAGCTTTGCCTTTATGCCTTTTTCGACTTCCGACTTTAGTAAATCCCTCCGCGGCGCCGCCGCGGGCCTGGTTTCCTTGGCGGCCGTTGGCGTGGCCGCTTCCGCCTTTGTTCTCGCGGGTTGCAATGCCACCGATCCCGTTGCCGTGACCCCGGTCGACAAGACCATTACTGTCATCTCGCCCATCGGCGGTAGCTTCAAGATGTCCGAAAAACTGCGCATCATCGTACAAGCCGACTATTCCAAGTTCTCCAGCGGCCTGAACTACCAGCTGAGCACCGATTCATCCAAGAACTGGAAACTGATGCACGCCAATGTGCGCAAGGATCCGGCCACCCTTCCCAACGGCATCGGACTGGATACCCTGGATTGGGACGCCGTGAACGACGGCCCCGGTGATGTGCCCGCCGGCAAGCCCCTGCTGTTCCGCGTCATCGACTACGACAAGAAGCATTTCGTGATTTCGGCCTATTTCACCCTTGCGAATTAGTCTTTCCCACCCACTGAACCGGCGTCATGCCGGGGAGGATTGAATATGAACCGGATCCGCACCAACGCTTCGCTGGCGGCCGCATGCCTCGGCGCCCTCGGGCTCGCCATCGGGCAGACGCCCTCGGTGGTCCGCGCCCAATTCGGCACGGTAACCACGGCCAAGTTCAATTCCATCCCCAACTACGAGCTGGCCCCGGAATACAAGGACCGGACCAAGCATCCGCTCCCCGCCAGCATCGATCTGACCACCGCCAAATGGATGCCGCCCTACAAGACCTGGAGCATCCAGGGTTGGAGCTGCGCCAACGCGACCGGCACCACCTACGTATACGGCTACGAGGCCCAACGCGTGCTGGGCATCGCTTCCAGCGGCAGCACCCCCAACTATCCCTATGAATACACCTACCACTTTCTGAACAGCGCCAACCAGGCCGAAGGCGGCGACGGCTGGATGTTCATGGAAGCCTTCGACATCCTCAAGGAAACCGGCGCGCCCACCTCCACCGATTTCGGCGGATTCGAATTCGGCAACGGCAGCGCCGCCTGGATGAGCGGCTACGACAAGTACTACAAGGCCATGAAAATCCGCGTCAGCGAGTATTACAAGATCGACGCCAGTGTGGCGGCCAACGATGAATTGATCAAGCAAATCCTGGTCGATCACGGCGACGGTTCGACCGAAGGCGGTCTGCTTACTTTCCAGATGAGCAGCGAAGACATGCCGGTAACCACCGTCAACGGGCGCCGTACTTTGACCAGCCTGAGCGGCGAAGGCCATGCCCTTTCCATCGCCGGCTATGATGACGCCCATAACGGCGGCAGCTACCTGTGCGTGAACAACTGGGGCGACGGCGTCTACTGGGCGCCCTATAAGCTGTTCCGCGCGGGCGGAAAACTGGCCAACAAGTTCGGCACCCCGGTGATGTTCTGCCGCGTGCGCAAGAACTACACGCCCCAACTCACCTTCAAGATCAACATGACCCACGATTCGCGCAACAAGATCGCGCTGCTGGTGGGAGTGGCCCCTTCGGCCACGGCCACCGCCCCCACCAAGTGGAAGGACTTCGGGGGCGCCTTCAATTACGCCGGCGGCGCGGCGCCCATGATGGGCAAGGGCGCCAGCGGGACCATCGAGATCGGCCTCGACCTCACCGACTTCGCGCCGTTGCTTACCGGCAAGGATGCGCGCTTCTTCTTCCACGTGGTATCCAAGGGCGGCTCGGGCAAGATCGACAACGTGACCCTGATGGATTATACCGGCGTCGGTACCGGAGGTAACGGTGCCGTGAAGGAAATCCCGGGAACCGAGGCGGGCAAGGCCATCGCCGCCAACGCCACCACCACGGTATCCATCCCCTGGTCCGGATCGGTTACGACCCTGGCCCACGCCGCGGGTCCGCTGCCGGCCGCCCATATCAACGGCCGCACCCTGGATATGCTGGGACGCGCTTTGCCAGGCGGCCCTGCCGCCGCCTCGGCCTATGCCCATGCGGTCAAGGTGCGCGCGCCTTAAGAATCATAGGCAGCAAAGGACTCCCATGCTTTCGTCTTTCCGATCCTATGCTTCCGGGGCCGCTGCGGCGGCCCTCGCCTTTTTCCTCGCCGGATGCAACGAGGATGCCTCGGGCCCCGGCGCCCCCGCACGCGCATTCACTCCCGTCGCCTCCGCCAGTAACGCCCAGGTACGCGACTTTCTGGCCAAGGCCCAGGGAGGCACCAAGGCTAAACTCGTCTTCGTCGACAAGACCGGCCCCGAGGAACTGCTCAGCTTTATCGACTTCTCCGCCGAGGATGCGTCCATCCACGTGATCAAGGCCGCCAAAGCCGCCGAGGTCCCCGTCATCTCCCCGGACGGCAACTGGGTCGTCTACGCCTCGGGTGCGGGCGCCGAGGCAGGCAGTCCCCCCGG
>JAHFCH010000240.1 GCA_023249635.1 Fibrobacterota bacterium | reverse complement strand
TGGGCAAGCCCAACCTGTGCCAGCAAGGCGCCAATTTCATCCGCCAGAAAAAAGCGCGCATCCTTTCCCAGTACGATAAATACGCCTCGGAAACGGCCAAGACCTGGGGCACCCAGAACCCCGTCATCTGGATGATGGAGCCGGACTTCTACCAATACGCTTCGGACAAAGCCCAAGAGGGCGGGCCCTTGACCTATGCCGAAGCCGGGGCATTGATGGAAGAGATCGTGGCCACGGTCCGCAAGAGCCTACCCAACGCGGTGTTCTCGATGGACATCTCGCCCTGGATTCCCGATCCGGCCAAATGGTTCGGCGCTTTCAAGATGGACGACTTCGCCTACATGAACACTTCGGGAGGGGATACGGAAGCGGGGGATGTACGCATCCGCAAGGCCAATACCATGACGTGGAAATCGATTCATGAACTTACTAAGAAGCCAATTATCGCGGATGATGGGTATGGGGCGGCGGGCGGATCGACTGGGCATGATGCGACCTGGGATCTCGCGGCGAACCTGAATGCGCGGATTGGGGATGGGGTGGTGGCGATTACCCAGGCCAATCCTAAGGCGGATTGGAGTACGGCAATCGCAGGAGTACGCGGGCAGTTATCGGGGCCTGCTTGCGGAAGCGGGATCAATCCGGGTTCGGCACCCTACCGTAATAACCCGGTCGCAGGAATCACGGATTCAAGGGATGTTCTAGGGCGGTCTCAATTTACCATTCGAACGCGATTAGGCCCTGGAACAATTGGAAATACTCTTCGCCTTTTCGTTCGAAATCCAGCGGTTTATTGATGAAATCATAGAAGCGGTTCTTTCGCAATGTCCGATACATCAAGTCATCATCACTATTCGGATTGCCGGTAATAAGCACGAACTTCATGGAAGGCTTCGCTTTGTGCACTTCGTCGCATAATTGGTTCCCGCTAAGGTTGGGCATCACTTCATCGGTAATGACCAAAGCGACGTTGTCGTCGGCCTTGATAAATTCTAGCGCCGCTACCGGGCTGGTAAACGTCTTGAGGTTAAGCCGCTTTCCGAACTTGCGCGCGAATACGAACAGGTTTTCCTCTTCATCATCGACATAGACTACCAGGGGCTCCTTACGATTGGGCGTAAGGGCTCCGTGGATTTGATCAAGAAGTTGCCCTATCGTCATGGCGTTCAAGTCGGAAGGGTTCATGATCGGATCCAAACCCAGGTTTCTGCCGCCTAGGCGATTTTTCATTTCCTCCGCGATTTCGGGGAACGTTACGATATCCAGGCCCGCATCATTCAACTGCATGCCGATTTCAAGCTGCTCGGGAAGGGCCTTGAAATACTTATCCTTCTCGGCGAAAGTGGCGACTACTTCCTTGAGAACTACGTATAGGGAAGCGCGATCCATGAGGCTCCTAAGGGGTCAGGGAATCAGCCCGTGTGCCCGGCCGGTTTCGGCGAGCACCTCCAAAGTCTTATCGATTTGGGCTTGCGTATGCGATGCATTCAGTATGAATCTGAGCCTTCCTTCCGTTATTTTAACGGCTGGATAGGCTACCGACACGGAGAAAATGCCCTTCGCATACAGCCCTTTGCCGAAGGCGAAGAGCGTTTTGAGATCGGACACGTAGATCGGGACAATCGGGCTTTGGCTCGAGCCAAGGTCGAAACCCAATCCCGTCAGACGGCCACGGAAGTAGGCGCTTTTTTCGTGCAGTCCGGGCAATAGCCGGGGGTCGGTCTCGATTTCGTCCAGGCTGGCGAGCACCGCTGCCGCATCCGCAGGGGATAGGCAGGCCTGGAAAAGGTAGGCGTTCGCATAGAACTGCAGTAGGGTGCAGTATTTCTCCTTGGTCGCGACGAATCCGCCTATGGAGGCGGTCGCTTTGGACAAGGTAGACATGATGAAATCAACTTTATCAATTACGCCTTGTTGGTGGCAATAGCCTCGGCCCTTTTCCCCATACAGACCGAAGCTGTGGGCCTCATCCACGTAGAGATAGAACTTGTACTTTTCCTTCAATGCCACGATTTCCTTAAGCGGGCACAGATCACCGCTCATCGAGTAGGCGGACTCGACCACGACCAGGATATTTTCGTGCTTTCCCTGCAACCGCTTAAGCTTGCTTTCGAGGTTGGCGACGTCGTTATGGTGGAAGGCCAGCCATTGTTTTCCGGAAAGCCGGCAGCCGTCGATGATGCTGGCATGCGCTTCATGATCGAATAGGATTATGTCGTTCTTGCCGGGTATCGCGGAAATCGCGCCGAGGTTGGCCGAGTACCCGGTGGGAAACAGTATGGCGCGTTCCTTTCCGAGCATTGTAGCGATGCGGGTTTCGATGCTTTTATGCAGCGAGGACATCCCGCCGGACATCGCGGAAGTTCCGCAACCCGTGCCGAAGGTATCCACGATTTCCTTGGTTTTCGCAATCACGCGCGGGTTCCGGTTCAAACCCAGGTAATGATTAAGGCACCAGAGGATGCATTCCGATTTGTTGCCGTCAAAGGGATTTACGATGGTCGCATGGGAATCGCTGCCTTTTTCCGTGAAGCGATCGTAGGAAAACAGCCCTTCCTTATTCTGCATGACTTTCAATTCGTGAAGGACCCCGGCTATCTTGTCGAAATCGGTCGTACCTTCTTCGACCAATTTTTTCATCACGTAACCGATCGCCATTGAACTGTTGATTTCCATCAAATCACCTGGGTTGCTCCGCAACCGCACATATAGTGGTTTTTGCGGATTTGCGGAAATTGCGCTTGGATACAAAGGTTTCCATCCCGTAGGATCTCTCGGGAAACCGGGTTTCCTTCGTTATCATGCTCAAACGATTCTTCAATACCGATTATCACTTCATCCAAAAGTCGTTCCCGCTTTTGGCCGCTTTGGGTGCGTTCGGCCACATCTTGTTCTACTGCATTCTGCAGTTCGCTTTCGGGTATTGGGAATCCTGGCAATTGCGGCTCGCAGGAGCGGTAATCTACGGATCCTTCATTCTGTTGCCCAAGGATAGGACCTTGGGTTTCGGCCAGAAAGCCTATTTCGAACTGGCCTCCGCAGTAACCTTGCCCGCCTATTTCACTTTGATGTTCCTGGCCAATGGCTGCAACGTCTATTGGTTTTCTTCCATTGTATTCGCAGGATTGCTGCACGGCTTGTTTTCCAAGCCATACATTTTCCTTTGGAGCTACCCCGCGGCGGCGGTTTGCGCCACCATCCTCTATTCCCATCGCCACCCCGGCGCCGACGATTTGATCAGGCAGAACATTCAGGGCCAATTGGTCGCCTATTTCCTGGGGATTGTGGCTACGGGCATCAAGACGGGGATGGAAATCTCCCACGAGAAAATCGTGGCGGCCCGGCTCGCCCTGGCAAAGGCCGAAAGTGATCTTATCCGTGCTAATGAAACCCGGAAAGCCTACGAAGAGCTTAAGAAACGGGAAGAGCTGATACGCATCTATGTCCGCCCTTCCCTGGTCGATGAAATCCGCGCCGGCAAGGATCCTTCCACGTTCCAGCCCGTCCTCCGCAACCTGTCCATCATGTTCTGCGACATCCGTGAATTCACGCGGCTTACCGAGGTGCTCAGCCCCTACGAAAAGCAGACCTTCCTCAACCAGTATTTCAGCATGATGACCCATCCCATCGTCAATAACGGGGGAGAAGTCGACAAGATCATGGGTGATTGCGTCATGGGCCTGTTTCCGGACGGCGCCGCGGCGGTGCAGGCTGCGATTGATATGCGCTTGGAGCTGCAGAAATTCAATGAGGGGATGTTCCGGGTGGGCTCGCCCATGATCCGCAATGGCATCGGCATCGCCAAGGGCGAGGTGATGCAGGGGAATTTCGGGTCCTACGAGAAGCTCGACCGCACCGTCATCGGAGAGGCGGTCAACATCGCTTCGCGCCTGGAGTCCAAGACCAAGATGTACAACCTCGAGGTGGTCGTCACCGAGGACGTCATCAAGGACCTCCGGCCGGGCACCGAGCATTACCGTTGGATCGATCTGGTGCAGGTGAAGGGCTCCACCCGCCACCTCAAGCTTTACGAAATCTACGGGCATCAGCCCGAAGAAGTGCGCAGGTTCAAGGACGATACCCGCGACCTGCTGGAGAAGGCCCTGACCATCTATTTCCAGAAGGGGTTCAGGGACGCTTCGCGCCTGTTCCGGGCCATGCTGGAGCAGGTTCCGCCCCATCGCCTTATCCCCAACGACCTGATGGATAACCTCCTCAAGTACTATATCGCCCATTGCGATGCCTGGATCCACGACCGTAACGGGGCGTGGGAGCAGATCGAGAAATGGGAAGGCGTGCATATCTTCTACGAGAAGTGAAGGCCGTCCGGCGCCCGCAGGACCTGCCGACCCGGTATTCACGGGATCTCACCCTCGATAATCCGCGTAATCGTCGCGAAGTACTCTTCCCCTTTCTTCTCGAAATCCAACGGCTTGTTGATGAAATCGAAGAAGCGACCGTGACGCAGGGAATTCTGCATCAGGTTTTCGTCCCCGGAGGGATTACCCGTGATCAGAATGAACTTGAGGAAGGGCTTGGTCAGATGTACCTGGTCGCGTAACTGGTTCCCGCTCATGGCGGGCATGGACTCGTCGGTCAGCACCAGCACCACGTCCGGGCTATCCTTGATGAAGGCCAGAGCCTCTTCCGGGCTGGAATAGGTGCGGAGGTTGATGCGCTTGGCGAAGCGGCGGCGGAATACGAAGAGATTCTCCTCCTCGTCGTCCACGTAGACGACCACGGGATTGGACACCCCGTGGTGGAGGCCGGCCTGGATATGGCGAACCATGTCGCCCACGGTCGTATACTGGTTCTTGCCTCCCGCCGTGCCACCGAAGGCTTTCTGCATCTTATACATCATCTCCACGTTAAGCGCGATGCCGCCCAGGCGGTAGCGCAATTCCTGGGAAAGTTGCGAGATGTTGGCATCGCTGACATGCAGCGCTTCCAGGGAGGTGTTTTCGCTGATGATATCCGGGAGCGGCGAGAAAGAAGGATTCTCCCGCGCCAAGCGGGCGAAGACCTCACGCAAAATTGCGAGTACGCGATCTGTATGCACGATGTAAAACCCCAACGCTTAAGACGGCCGACGTAAAAGTACACTTACGCCCGATTACAGAGGGGGACATTTCACCGCTTTGTTTCCTGAACTTGCGGTTTTGGCGATTTGTAAAGAATTCTGTAAGGCCTTTAATATCCATAGCTTGTGCCGCCCGGGAACCTGTCCAGAGTACGCACAAAATGTACGCAGCCCCGTAAGCGGTGACGGCGATCATCCGGTGCCTACCCGTAGAATGTTGCTGCGGGATACGCTTTTGTTTCCTGCGATTACCGTAATGATCGACCGCTACCGCCGCTATCTATCCAAAGACTTCATGCGCCAAGCATGGTCGGCGGTATTCAATCTCGATTACGCATTTACTTCCAGCTTCATCCGGATGTGCGGTGTCATCGGGTTGATAATCTATCCGGCCTTCCATTTTTCCGAGCAGGCCCTGGGGTACAAGGATTGGATACCCTTACGTATCGCCTGCACCCTTCTCTGCATGGGAATGATTTTCTGGCCGCGCGGGGAGCGGTGGCGTAAACCGTTCCTGTGGTACTGGGAGATCTGCCTCTTCATCCTGATGCCTTTCGATCAAGTCATGGTCTTCCTTATTAATCCGAACGACTCCTACTGGGCCTCGTCCAACGTATTCTGGGCATTGTTCCTGGGTTTCATGACCAAGTCGACATGGCTACCGGTGCATTTGTTCCTTGGGCAGGGATTGGCCTTCCTCGTCGCCCGGTCCTTGGCCTCCCCCTTGCCTGACGCGATATTGCATGGCCTGTTGGCGCAACAGCTTTCCATCTGGGCGACGGCTTGCACAGGCCAGTGCCTCAAGATCGCCTTCGAGGTTTTCCATCGCCGCGGAATTTCCCTTGCCGGCGCCAACGCCCGCGCCCAGGAAGCCGAAGCCCGCGAAGCCGAAATCAAGGCGGCCTATTCCGAACTCAAGCGCCGCGAAGAGGTCATCCGCCGCTTCGTCCGCCCATCCCTTTTCGAAGAACTCGCGAAGGGATCCGATCCCACCGAATTCCGCCCCGTCCACCGCGATCTGGCCGTGATGTTCTGCGATATCCGCGACTTCACCCACTTGACCGAGGTGCTGTCGGCCGAGGAAAAGCAAACCTTCCTCAACCATTATTTCTCCTTGATGACCGCGCCCATCCTGGCCCATGGGGGAGAGGTGGACAAGATCATGGGGGATTGCGTGATGGGCCTGTTCCCGGACGGCAAGGCCGCGGTGGCGGCCGCCCTGGACATGCGCCTGAGCCTGCAGGATTTCAACCGCGAGATGTATGCCCAGGGCAAACCCAAGATCCGCAATGGCATCGGCATCGCCAAGGGACGGGTGATGCTGGGGAATTTCGGATCCTTCGAGAAGCTCGATCGCACCGTGATCGGCGAGGCCGTGAACATCGCCGCGCGTTTGGAATCCAAGACCAAGATGTACAACCTGGAAGTGGTGGTCACCGAGGATATCATCCGCGATCTGGGGGATGAAGGGATGCATCATCGCTGGATCGACCTGGTCCAGGTAAAGGGATCTTCCCGACGGCTGAAACTCTTCGAGGTTTACGGACACCAGCCCGCAGCGGTGCGCGGCTACAAGGACGGCACGCGCGGGAAGATGGAAAAGGCGCTAGCCCTGTACTTCCAGAAATCCTTCCGCGACGCTTCCCGGATGTTCCGCGCCATGCTCGAGGAAGTTCCACCCCACCGGCACGACGCCGACGAGCTTATGGACAGGCTGCTCGACTATTACATCGCCCATTGCGAGGCCTGGAACGACGACGCCAAAGGCGCCTGGCAACGCATCGAAAGCTGGGAAGGCGTCCACGTTTTCTACGAAAAATAGCCCGCTAACCCCATAGTCCCTTGAGGTTAATGGACTTATGTGACGTTCCTCCACAACCAATGGGTCTAAACACGGTAAAACGCCCCCGCCTTTAATAGAAATATCTTGCGGTCCCATTCCAGGACAGTTAGTTAGGCGCAGGTATAGTGGCTGCCGTCCACAGGAGAATCCATGCCTACCAAGTCCGCCCCGCTTCCCAAGCAGCATATCGTCCACTCCCCCAAGCAGACCGCCGCGCATACCGCCACCCATACCGTTCCCGCCCAGGCCGGCGGGAACGGGCACAACGGCAACGGCCATGGGGGCATGGACAAGAAGAAACTCCTGGCCGCGCTCGAATCTTTCCGAACCGGCGACTTCAACGCCAAGCTGGACGAGGATTTCGTAGGCATCGACGGGCGCATCGCCACGGTGTTCAACGAAGTGCTCGAACTCAACCGGCGGCTGGTGCGCGAGCTGGACAAGGTGAACCGCGTAGTGGGCAAGGAAGGCAAGGTCACCCAGCGCATTACCCTGGGTCCGGTGGAAGGCGCGTGGGCCGAGGCCCAGGAATCCATCAACGGGCTCATCGATGATCTGGTCTGGCCCACCACGGAAATGTCCCGCGTGATCGGCGCCGTGTCCAGCGGCGATTTGTCGCAAACCGTGTCCGTGGAGGCGGAGGGCCGCCCGCTCAAGGGCGAATTCCTGCGGTCCGCCAAAACCGTGAATACCATGGTGAGCCGCCTCAGCTCGTTCGCTTCGGAAGCGACGCGCGTGGCGCGCGAAGTGGGTTCGGACGGAAAGCTGGGCGGACAGGCCGAGGTGAAGGGCGTGTCGGGCACGTGGAAGGATTTGACCGATAACGTGAATCTGATGGCCTCGAACCTGACCTCGCAGGTGCGTAACATCGCCGAAGTGACGACCGCCGTGGCCAACGGCGATTTGTCGAAGAAGATCACGGCCGAAGCCAAGGGCGAAATCCTGGAGCTGAAGAACACCGTGAATACCATGGTGGATCAGTTGAACTCGTTCGCGTCGGAAGTGACGCGCGTGGCGCGTGAAGTGGGCTCGGAAGGCAAGCTGGGCGGCCAGGCGCAGGTGAAGGGCGTCTCTGGCACCTGGAAGGATTTGACCGATAACGTGAATTTCATGGCGGGTAACTTGACCGGCCAGGTGCGTAACATCGCCCAGGTGACCACGGCGGTGGCCAACGGCGATTTGTCCAAGAAGATCACGGCCGAAGCCAAGGGCGAGATCCTGGAGCTTAAGGAAACCATCAACATCATGGTGGATCAGCTCAACTCGTTCGCGTCGGAAGTGACGCGCGTGGCGCGCGAAGTGGGCACCGACGGAAAGCTGGGCGTGCAGGCCGAAGTGAGGGGCGTGGCCGGCACCTGGAAGGATTTGACCGATAACGTGAACCTGATGGCCGCTAATCTTACCGGTCAGGTGCGTAACATCGCCGACGTGACCACCGCGGTGGCCAAAGGGGATTTGTCGCGCAAGATCACCGTGGACGTGAAGGGCGAAATCCTGGAGCTCAAGAACACCATCAATACCATGGTGGATCAGCTCAACTCGTTCGCCTCGGAAGTGTCGCGCGTGGCCCGTGAAGTGGGCTCGGAAGGCAAGCTGGGCGGCCAGGCCGAAGTGAAGGGCGTGGGCGGCACCTGGAAGGATTTGACCGATAACGTGAACTCCATGGCCGGTAACCTTACCGGTCAGGTGCGTAACATCGCCCAGGTGACCACGGCCGTGGCCAATGGCGATTTGTCCAAGAAGATTACCGCCGAAGCCAAGGGCGAAATCCTGGAGCTGAAGGAAACCATTAACACGATGGTGGATCAGCTCTCGTCCTTCGCGTCGGAGGTATCCCGCGTCGCTCGTGAAGTCGGTACGGAAGGCAAGCTGGGTGGTCAGGCCGAAGTGAAGGGCGTAGGCGGTACCTGGAAGGATTTGACCGAGAACGTGAATTCCATGGCGGCCAACTTGACCGGTCAGGTGCGTAACATCGCGCAGGTGACCACCGCCGTGGCCAATGGCGATTTGTCGAAGAAGATCACCGTGGACGTGAAGGGCGAAATCCTGGAGCTCAAGAACACCATTAACACCATGGTGGATCAGCTCAACTCGTTCGCGTCGGAAGTGACGCGCGTGGCGCGTGAAGTGGGCACGGAAGGCAAGTTGGGCGGCCAGGC
>JAHFCH010000042.1 GCA_023249635.1 Fibrobacterota bacterium | reverse complement strand
CGCGGAGCCGGGGGCGGGCGGCCATGCGAATGCCGTCAACACGGGCGGCGCCGATCGCATCCTTTTGCATCCCGTGTACGGGCTGGGGATTTTCCTGCTGGCCATGTTCGTCATCTTCACTTCCATCTTCTGGTTGGCGACGCCGTTCATGGACGGCATCGACGCCGCTTTCGGATGGGGCATCGACTCGCTCAAGCATTGGCTGCCGAACTCGTGGCTGGTCGACCTGGTCGCCGACGGGGCCGTTGGCGGTGTCGGCACGGTGGTGGTCTTCCTGCCGCAAATCCTGATCCTGTTCTTCGCCATGGGCTACCTGGAGGATTCCGGTTACCTCGCGCGCGGCGCGGCCCTGGTGGATAAGCCGCTTTCCAAGATCGGGCTCAACGGAAAATCCTTCGTCCCGCTCCTCTCGGGCTATGCCTGCGCCATTCCCGCCATGATGGCCGCCCGCACCATCCCCAATCGTTACGAACGCAATCTCACCATCTTCATCATCCCCCTGATGAGCTGCAGCGCGCGCTTGCCCGTATACACCTTGCTGCTGGCCTTCATCACCCCGCGCAGCCAACCGTGGATAGGCGGGCTGGCCTTGACCGGGCTGTACTTGGCGGGCCTGTTCGTAGGCGCCTTGGCGTCGACCATTATCAGCAAGATCATCAAGAACAAAGAGGCATCGGGGTTCATCCTGGAATTGCCCGCGCTGCGTAAACCGGTGCTGAAGGTGGTGGCGGCTTCCACCTACCATAAGGCGGAACAATACCTGCGCAAGGCGGGCATGACCATCGTAGTGATTTCCCTAGGGCTGTGGGTGCTGACGCATACGCCACCCCAGGCCCGCGTTGCGGTCCCGCCGACGGCAACCCCGGAAGCCGCGGCGGCGACCCCGGCCCCTGCGGCCGACGGCAGCGAGTACGTGGCGGTAACCCATTCCTACGCCGCCCAGCTCGGCCGCTTCCTCGAACCCGTGACTCGGCCCATGGGCCTGGACTGGCGCGGCGGCGTGGCCATGATTTGCGGCTTCGCGGCGCGCGAGGTTTTCGTCAGCGCCATGGCCTTGATGTACCGCATCGACGATACCGGAGGCGACCAGGGGTTGGCCGACAAGCTCCTGGCCCGCATGGCCGAAGTGCGCTTCGAGGACACGGGCGAAAAAGTGTTCACCATCTCCTCGGTGCTGGGCGTGATCCTGTTCTTCATGATCGCCCTGCAATGCTTCTCCACCGTGGCCGTGGCGCGCCATGAGACCGGAGGCTGGAAGCTGGCCTCGCTGCAGTTGGCGCTGTACACCGGAGCGGCCTACGTGCTGACAGTGGGTCTGGTCCAAGGGCTCAGGGCCCTGGGCGTGGCCTGATTCCGTAACGCCCTTCCCGTTGCTTTTTTTTGTCAACGATACTTGGCGGTTACCGGCTAAACCCGGGGCGGCACGACGCGCCCGGCCATAGATTTTCGTTGGGGTGGCAGGGGGAATCCATGGCAAATTCGAACCGGAGGGCCCGGCGCGGGTTCTTGGTATGCGCCGTTCTGGCGATGGCGGCAACATCCCGGATCCCTGCCCAGATCGCCTTGGATTCCATCCAAGTCTCCCTGGTTCCGGCGGGATTCCCGGTGGGATTCGATCTCCTCACCCGGGGCGATAGGCAATACCTGGCCTATTACGATGCCGGCCACAACCTGGTGGTGGCATCGCGCAAGATCGACTCGGCGGGCTTCCGCCGCCAGATACTGCCTACCCAGGTGGGCTGGGACAGCCACAACTTCGTGACCATGGCTCTGGATGCGGCCGGACATTTGCATGTGGCCGGCAACATGCATACCAGCGCCATGACGTATTTCCGAACCACCGTGGCGGGCGACATCGGTTCCCTGGTAAAAGTGCCGAATCTCGTTTCCGCGGCCAAGGAAAACAGCGCAACCTATCCGGAGTTCATCACCACACCGGCAGGCGTATTGAATTTCTTCTATCGGCAGGGTTCCAGCGGCAACGGCGTCTGGTACGCGGACGCGTACGATTCCCGGCCCACAGCGCGCACATGGTCGGCGTTGTATGCGGGACAGCCATTGTTCGGCAGCGAAGGCAGCGTGAACGCGTATTTCAACGGCCCCGTCTTGGGACCCGATGGTCGCTACCATTTCGTTTTCATGTGGCGCGATACGCCGGACGCTTCCACCTGCCATGACATCGGGTACCTCCGCAGCCAGGGTCCGGATTTGAACGCTTGGGAGAACGCGGCGGGCGAGATCGCGAGCCTGCCGGTGGTACAGTCGAGCATAGGGATCGGCGTCGATCCGGTGCCAGTGAAGCAAGGGCTGATCAATATGTCGCAAACCGTCGGGTTCGATTCCCAGGGACGGGCGGTGGTGAGCTACCACAAATACGACGGGACCGGCGTGAGCCAGGTTTACAATGCACGCTGGTCACCCGCGGACAAGCGGTGGCTGGTGGCGCAGGCCAGCGCGTGGAAAACCTATAAATGGGATTTCGGCGGGGGCGGATCGATCCCGTCGGAAATTTCCATCGGACCGGTTGCCGTCCGCAATGGCAAGCTGGTGCAGAGCTGGCACCACGCCAAGTTTGGAAGCGGGGAATGGGTTCTCGACGAGGCCACCCTGAAGCCCACCGGCGCGCAACCGCCGCCTCCGCCGGCACCGGCCTCGAATCCATCCTTCGCCGCGGCCGCTGATGCGGATCCGCTTTCGCATACCGCTTGGGAACAGGGCTACGGCCCCGACCCTACGGCGCGCTATGCCCTGCATTGGCGCACCCTGGCCGCCAACCGCGATGCGAAGCCGGATTCCGTTCCGCCGGACTCGCCTTTGATGCTGGTGAAGTTCCGGGTGACGGCATCCGGTCTGGTCCCTGCTCGCGCGGCCCCCGGTAGCCGGGTTCCGCCTGCACGGCGTCGTAGCGGTACGCTGACGTTCGCGAGGGAAACGCGGGAAGGAGGGGATTGGGTGGACGGGGCCGGAAGAGTGAGTCCTGCATCCGGAAGGAACGACGCCCGCTAATCCGGATCGGGAAGCTGGGTCACTACCGCCGGGTCGGCGGGTTGGGACAGGGAAGGCGCATTCGGCTCTTCCATATCGGGCTGCGCATCGGCATGCAGGCTGAGCGATACGGTGGGTTCGGAACGATCAACGCGGAAGGATACCTGGACCGAATAGCCCTGCGCGGTAGCCGGATCCAGCCAGCCCCACAGCCATCGATCTCCCGAAAGGGAGGCCGGGATGTATCCGGTGCGGAAGGGACGTTTGCCGGAATCGCGTTGGCAAAGATCGTTGGCCAGTTCCACGGCGTATTTCTCCGCGGTGGAGGCGCTGTGGATCGGGCGGTTTCCCGCGCAGGCGGACAGGGTAACGGCGGCGCTAACCCAAAAGGCGCAAAGGCGGAGGAAAGCGGACATGGGGCCGGAAATTAGTTAAATTCCCCCGCCGTGAGCGTCCCAGTTTCCATGAAGTTGTACAAGTCCTTCGGGTTCGAGTCAGCGCATTTCCTGCCGAACGTTCCCAAGGGACATAAATGCGGGCGCATACATGGCCATAGCTTCCGCTGCGAGATTGAAGTAACCGGTCCCGTCGACCCCCATACCGGATGGGTGATGGATTTCGCGGATATCAAGCAAGCCTTCCGGCCTATCGAAGAGGCTCTCGATCATCGCTTCCTCAACGAGGACGTGCCCGGCCTGGTGAATCCCACTTCCGAAGTCATCTGCAAATGGATCTGGGATCAATTGAAGCCGGTATTGCCGCTGCTTACCGGCGTCATCCTCCACGAAACCTGTACGGCCCGCTCGGAATACCGGGGCTGAAGCCGGCTTTCGACGCTCCCGCCCTCACTTCGCTTCGCGGCCCCGCGCATCCGCCTGCTCAGCCGTAACCGTTTTGTTACGCGGCGCGCCCGGCCGCCCGAAACGCCAGCCTGCCCCCGACCGTAACCGCAAACGCTTTCCCGACTCCCGCTTTACCGCCGGCGTCCGTTGCGGCGCGATGGCCGCTCCTGGCGCCAGGTAGGTATGCGTCACGGTGGCCCCGGCGCTATCCTCCCCCGACGGCATCACGAACACCAGGCTGGTGGCCTTCTCCGTTTCGGACCATACCGCTCCGGGACCGGTCAGCTTCGCGTCGATGCGAATGGCCAAGGCCGCGCTCCCGCGGGCGGGATCCGCCGCGCTGATGGTCAAGGTCCCATCGCCTTCGCGGATCAGCAGAATGCAGGCCCGCGAAGGGGCCACCGAGAAAGCCTGGGTAACCTGCAAGCTACCTGGGGCGTGGAAGGCGGCGCCGGTCACGCCCAGGATACGCTGGCGCACGGCCTGCAGGGCGGGCGTGTTGGAGAGGGTCACCACTTCGGGGTTCTTCGCGTAAGCGGCCATCCCCGCGGCGTCGGCATCGAGTACCGTGGTATAGTCATAGCCCGCGCCCGCGGGGGCCTCGCCATGGTCCAGCCAGATTCCGAAAACGTTTTCGGTAACGGCGGCGTCGCTGGACCCGTTGTTGATGCGCTTCCAATTGCCCGTGGCCGGCCCGATGGCGACCGCTGCCTGGGGGCTACCGGGAAGGTAATAGCCGATGCGATCGTGCATTACCCAACGGGTGGAGGCGGGCAGGGTCGCGCCCGGGGCCAAGCTCCGGACGTTTCCGTCCGCGGCGGCGCAGGCCACGGCGCCATTGAGCAGGGTCTGGTTGAGGGTGGTGTGCACCGGTTCCTTTCCCGCCGATTCGATGCCCGCACCCAAGGCGGTCATCTGGCGGTCGAAAAAGAACCAGGCCTTGTGGGCCTTGACGCCCAGCTTATCGTACGCGAACACGGCCGCGCCGTAGGTACCATCGGAGGTACCTCCCGCGAAAGCCCCATTACCGGGGAAGGGCGGATTGGTCATGCGCGGCGTGGTGGCCGCGTGGGCGGTGGTGGTACCGGGGATATGGCTCCAATCCCAAACCGGGAAGATGCCGGTGTATTCCTGGCCGCTCCGGTAGAACAATGTGGCGCCATCGGCGAGGTACGTGCTCAGCAGGCCTTCCAGATTGATGATCTCGGAAGCCTGTACATGCTTGTCGGCCATGCGCAGCGAAACCATATGCGTTGGCCTATGCGAGGCGAGGTACTCCCCGCGCCAGAACCACTTCGTTCCCGTGACGCTGGAGCCGCGCTGGGCCCGGATGTCGGCCGAGAAGGCCTTGAGCTCGGCGGCCGCTTCCGGGATGGCCCCGGCCAGGTTGTCAGCGGCATCCGCGAACGCGCCCGCGCTGCCGGCGTTCACGCGCGTCACCTCGCGGCCGCGTACGGAATGGTCGACCATGCCGCCGCGCACCATCCAACGCTGGCCCTCGAGCATAAGTCCGCGCAACACGGCCAGTTGCGCCGCGGCAAAGGCGAACTTGGTCCCGCCGAAATCCGCCGCCAGGGCGCATCCATCCACGGCGAAGGCCGCTCCGTATCCGCCGTTATACAATTGGGCCCCATGCTGATGAAAGCTGAAATCGGCCTGCACGCCTTCGGAAGTGGTGACGGAAATGGTACTGCCGATGGCCCTGACGGCTTCGGAAAGCAAGGCTTCGTCATGGTTGAAGGCCGCGCGCCAGGCCGTGGCGCTCGCGACCCAAACCAGGTTCTCGCCGGTCATGCCCTTATCCTTCCATGAGCGGGCCATGACGAGGTCCGTGCCCTGCTTCTGCGAAGGCGTGAGCTTGCCGCCCATCAGGTAGATGACGGGGCCCATGGCCAATTGCGCGCCGATCTCGTTGAACCACCAATTGGTGGAAACCGGATCGGCTTTGATATAGGCGTCCAGGGCGGCGGAAGCCTTGGCGGCGACGGCCGCGTTCCCGGCCAACGCATGGCCCGGGGTGAGATAGGCCTTGTACAGGGAAGCGATGCGCGACAATTGGATGCGCGGCGTCCAGTTCACCTGATCGGTGATGCTTAGGTCAACGTCAGGCCAGGTACCGTCGGCGCGGAGGCCGGCCATGGAGGCGCGCGCGTCCGCTTCATCGGGTACCGTGATACGATCCGTGAGTTCGACGCGGAAGCGTTCATACAGGATGTCCACGTCGTCGGCGCGCGCGGCCAGGGCGGCGGCTGCGACGATGGCGAGCGACGCGTAACGCGACGGGTACGAGCTTGCGAACATGGAATCCCCCAAGCCATGGTAACGCGGCCAGGAGGAAGTCGGAGGGGGATTCGGCGCTTACCAAGCGGAATTATCGGACGGACCTGCCGCGGTATTACGGATACGCGCGGTAAAGGCTACCCCGGAACAATTCCCGGGGGTTATTGAGGCGGGAAACGGCTTTCCGCGCGCGGGGGAGAGGCGCTAGGAGCGCCGGAGGAAATCCGTACCGGTGGGAGAACCTTTACGGCTCAATTCCTCCACCAGGGGATCGTTCTCGCTCAGGAAATTGCCTTTGAGGTCCCAGTAGGTCTTGACCCACCGCGAGGGTAACCCGCCGGTTTCGTCGCCACCGCGCAAATGCTCCACCTCGATGACCTGGATCAGCTTCGCCCGGATATCGTTCTGCATGGCCGTCCCTTCGTTCATGCGGGGAAAGTTAGCCAATCGTCGCCCTGCATCCCAGTCCCGGCGGGACCTGGCGGGCGGTTGGCGATTACTTGGGAAAACCGCGACGGCGGATTTTTTTGCCCCCGCGGCGTTGTCCGGGGGACACCACCGGCCGCGCGGGCGCGAGGGGCCGGAGCGATCTCGGGCCGCGACAAGGGCTTGGGGCCGGGGAAGGGGATCAGTCCCGGTAGAATTCGCGCAAGGTCCGGATCATCATGCCATGATCCTCGCTGCCGCACATCTCCCGGGCGGAATGCATGGAGAGCATGGGATTGCCCACGTCCACGGTGGGAACGCCCAAGGCCGCGGCCACATGGGGCCCGATGGTGGTGCCGCAGGCCAGGTCGGCGCGGTTCACGAAATCCTGCACGGGCACTCCGGCGCGGCCGCACAGGCCCCGGAACAGGGCCGCGGTCTCGGCGTTGGTCGCGTAGCGCATGCTGGCATTGCCCTTCACCACCGGCCCGTGATTTATCAGGGGGTAATGATAGGGCTCATGCTTTTCCGGGTAATTGGGATGGATGGCATGGGCCATATCCGCGGAGACCAGATGCGAGCGCGCCAGGGCCGCCAGGGATTCTTCCCGGCCTTTGCCCAGGCAGAGCAGCACGCGTTCCAGGGTGGCCGCCAGCAGGTTGGAGTTGGCCCCCTGCGCCGAGGTGCTGCCCACCTCTTCATTGTCGAACAAGGCCGCCACTTGGATGGCCCCGTCGCCGGGCGCCTCGGAACAGAAGGCCTCCAGGGCGGCATGGGACATCGCCAGGTTATCGAGCCGGCCGGAGAATATGAACTCGTCGTCGAAGCCTCCGTAACCCGCAGGGGACGTATCATACAGGTGCAATTCGAATGACAGCGATGCGAATGGGGCGCCCAGGGATTCTTCCAGCCAGCCTTCCAGCGAGCGGCCTTCCCCGGGTTCCGTGAGGCCGAGTACCGGGGCCAGATGCCGTTGTGCGTTCAGGATGAGGCCGCTCTCGTTCACGCCGCGGTCCAGGTGGATGGCCAATTGCGGAATGCGGAAGGGCTTGCCCTCGGTGCGCACCAGGTCGCTCTTGATCGTACCCCCGTCCATGCGCGAAACCCGGCCGGCCACGCCCAGGTCGCGGTCCAACCAGGAATTGTAGAGTACCCCGCCATACACCTCAACTCCCCATTGGCGGTAATTGGCGGAGGGGTCCGGGGCGCGCGGCTTGAGCTTGAGGCACGGGCTGTCGGTATGCGCGGCGGCGATGCGGAAGCGGGGGCGGGAAACGTCTTTGGGCAGGCGTAGCGCCACGATGCTGCTGCCGTTGCGGATGACGAAGGCCGTCTGGCCCGGCTTCAGGTTCCAGGCGTTCTTCTCATCCAGCGCGATGGCGCCGCCCGCGAGCAGCTTGTCGGCGGCGGCCTCCACCGCATGGAACGGCGTGGGACTGGCATTGAGGAAGGCGATGAGGGCATCGGCGTGGGCGTTTCTTGACAAGTTCAACCTCCCGGGCGAGGTTAATTATACATAGGATGCGTCCCCGCCGGCCCGACGGATCGTTACTCTCGCGGTCGCGGCCCGGTTATTCCGGCGCGCCCCAGCCGTCCCCTTCCACGGGCTCGGGCCCGCGGCGCACTCCTTTGTCTTGCACTCCTTCTTGGCCGCGAGGATTCGCTTCCCCGCCATCGCCTCCCGGCTCGCCGCCGAAGTCGTCTTCCCAACGTTCTTCCGACGCGATGTCGGGGAAGTCGCTCCAAAGGTGGGGATGATGGCCGGCGCCTTCCGGCTCCATCGAGGTCCAACCGCTCTCATCGACGAAGGACTCGTCCGTCTGTACGATTCCGTTTTCGTCTGCCATGGAAACCTCCTTAACGGGTCGACCCATCGGGCCGGCCCTGTCTGGAAGATATTTTTCGTGAGGGGCGGGTGTTGGGCCCGTGGATGTCGGAAAGGTTTCCGCTATTGCTTCAGCGATTGCGGGACTGTTGCGAAACCGGCTTATCCAGAATGGTTTTGAGGATGAACGCGCGCCGCAGGGATTCGGGATCGGACAATTCCCCGGCGCGGAGCATGGGTGCCGCGGGCTGCGAGACGGGTTCGAGCGGTTTGGCGTGGGGCACGCGGCGCGGGGCATTTTCGCCTTCCGTCGAGGACGCCGCCTTTTGGGCCGAGAGCAAGTCCCGCAAGGATTGCGGGCGTTCCCGCTCTGCGGTATAGGCTTCCGGTTTGGCGCGGGTGGAATGGGCCGCCTGGCCGTAGGCCGGTTTGCCCTCCGCTGGGGCGGGAGCCGGCGCGGGCCGCGGCGTAGGGATGGGCCGCGGGGGCGCATCGCTTTCCGGCAGCTTGAGGCCCAGTTCGCGGGCCAATTGGCCGAGGAGGTCCTTGCCTACGTCTATGGCTTGTTCTTTACGCGCTCGCGACGCGGCTTCCCGCGCCAGGCGGGCATCCTCTCCATTGACATCGCCATCGTTAGCCTGGGCCCGACGACGGGCCTGCTCGGCTTCCATGCGTACGCGCGCCTGCTCCTTGAGGCGCGCCTGGGCTGCCGGATCTTTTGCCTGCTGCGCGGCGTTCTTCTTCCGCTTCGCGAGCAGCCACATGACCACCTGGAACCCGACCGCCAACAAGACGATCGAGCCGTGGAAGGATGCCGTAGCCGTATGCACCATGTTCAGGCCTTGGATTTCCCGTCGCCGCCGCCGCCGATCTTATCGCGCATGGCGGTGTCCGCGTTCAGGTTCTTCATGTGGTAATAATCCATCACGCCCATGTTACCGGAGCGGAAGGCTTCGGCCATGGCGAGCGGGATTTGCGCTTCGGCTTCCACCACCTTGGAACGCATTTCCGCTACGCGGGCGATCATTTCCTGCTCATGGGCGATGGCCATGGCGCGGCGTTCTTCGGCCTTGGCCTGGGCGATTTTCTTATCGGCTTCCGCGCGGTCGGTTTCCAGCTCGGCGCCGATGTTCTTGCCAACGTCCACGTCGGCGATGTCGATGGAAAGGATGTCGTAGGCGGTTCCCGAATCCAGGCCCTTGGCCAATACCGTCTTGGAGATCTGATCCGGATTCTCGAGCACCGACTTGTGGCCGCGGGTGCCGATGGTCGAGACGATGCCTTCGCCCACGCGCGCCAGGATGGTCTCTTCGCCCGCGCCGCCCACCAGCTTGTCCAGATTGGTGCGTACGGTGACGCGCGCCACCGCCTTGAGCTGGATGCCGTCCATGGCCACGCCCGCCACCAGCGGGGTTTCGATGACCTTGGGATTGACCGACATCTGCACGGCTTCCAGAACGTTACGCCCTGCCAGGGAGATGGCCGCCGCGCGTTTGAAATCCAGATCGATGTTGGCCTTGTCGGCCGCGATCAGGGCCTGCACCACGCGCAGCACATTGCCGCCCGCCATATAATGGGCTTCCAGCTCTTCGGTCGAGAGTTGCAGCCCGGCCTTGATACCCATGATTTTGGCTTCCACGATCACCTTGGCCGGCACCTTGCGGAAGCGCATCCCCAGCAATTGCGCCAGGGATACGTTGGCCTTGGACATGAGCGCCTGGAACCACAAGCCGAAGAAATTGAACACCATCAGAAGGATGATGAGAAGGAAGACCAGGCCTACGATGATGCCTATCAGTTTCACGTCCATACGGATGCTCCTAGGGGTATGTTGCTCTTCGGTTTAATGCTCTTCAAGTCGGAATCTTTTCCACGGCGAACCGGCTGCCGGCCACCGAAACCACTTTCACGGAAGCGCCGCGCTCCACGAACTCGCCGGCGGTCTGCGCTTCAAAGGTCTCGTCGCCGATGCGGATACGCCCCGTGGGGCGCAAGGGCCCGTCCGCCAGCGCCGTAGCGCCGACGTGGCGTTGCAGCTCGCGATCCTTGGCTTCCAGCCCCGAGCCATGGCCCAGGCTCGTCTGGTGGGAGATGGGCGAACGTCCCAGGTAGGCGAAGGCGAAGCGGATGAAAATGGGGATAAGGATAAGGTCGGCCACGCCGAAGCCCAGGGCGGCGCCATGCCCCAACCGCGTAACGATAAGGAACCAGGACCATGCGAAGATCAGCGCGCAGAGCACGGCGAGCAGACCGAAGGAAGGCAGCATGATTTCGGCGAAGGCCACGGCGAAGGAGAGGATCTGGAGAGTGAGCGGCAGCCAAAATTTCATGCGGGGGTCCCCGTCGCGCGGACGACAATCTTGTTCCCGTCGAGTCGGCAGACTTCCACCGGGATGCCCGCCTCGATGAACTCGCCGCGGGAACTGACCTCGATGGTCTCGCCCGCGAACACGGCCTTGCCCGCAGGGCGCAGCGGGGTTTTGGATACGCCAGCCAGGCCCACGGCCACGCGGCGGGTTTCCGGGGAGACGATGCGCGCGTCGGACAAGGTGGTATTGGCAATGACCCGGGCGCCCGCAGGCAGATTGGGGAGCAGGAACCGGGCCGCCGCCAACGGTATGAGCAAGGCCACCAGGGCCGAGCCCATAGTCATGAATACGTTGTCGATGAGGCTCTTGAGTTCCCAGGGCATATCGCTATGGGGCAGGGTGAAGGTTTGCATCGATAGGGTCAGCGCTATCAGGATGAGTACCATGCCGATGCCGCCCGCTATGAGGGTGCCCGGGAACACGTACATCTCCACCGCCACCAAGGCGAAACCCGCCAGTATCAGGAGCAATTCGGTATGGTCCGCCAAGCCCACCGCGAACTTGCTACCGAAAACGACGATCAGGCACAGGACACCGATGACGCCGAACAGGCTCATTCCCGGGGTCTTGAATTCCATGTACAGCGCGCCGAATCCGAGCATCATCAGGATAGGGGAGAAGGTCCCGATGAGGCGGACCAGCTTTTCCGACCAGCTTTCCGCCTCTTCCCCGATCTTGGTCCAGCCCCGCGCGGCGATGAATTCCTCGGCACCCGCGTAGGAGTCCAGGGAAAACCCGTACTGCTTGGCCTCCCGGTCGGTAAGCGTGAGCAATTGGCCTTCGGGAACCAGGATCTTATGGGACTTGAATTTCGCCTGGCCCTTTTCGCCGAACGCTTCCCATTGCTTGGCCGTGAACTGTTCCGATCCGCCTTCGGCTTTTTCTGCGACCACCACGCCGAGATCCGCCGAAACCATGGCTTGCGCCAATAGGCTGGGGTAGCCGTTCTTTTCGGCCAGGGTGCGGAACTTGGCCCGCAGGGGCGATTGGATTTTCTCCCCCAGCATCACGATGCCGTCCTGCCCTTGCGTGATAGGGGCGCAGTCGCCGATGGTAGTGCTATTGCCCATGGCGATGCGGTTGCAGGAAAGGGAAATCAGGGCGCCTGCCGAAATCGCCTTCTGCTCCACGAAAGCGTAAGTGCTGCAGGCGGAAATCCCCGCCAGCAGATCCACGATGTCGAAGGCCGATTGCAATTCCCCGCCGTAGGTGTTGATCTTGAAAACGATGACGTCCGGTTTCTTTTCCAGCGCGCGGGCCACGGCCCTTTTCAGGAAGGCGTGCAGTCCGAAATCGACCTGTTCTTCGACGGGGATGACCACGACCGTCTTGATGGGGGGATTCGCGGTGGCGAGGCCCAAACAGGTAAGCAGCAGAAGCAGGGCGCGCATTGGCGCAAAGGTAGGTTTTTATGCCACGGTCAATCTTTGACGGTCTAATTGCACGCAACCTGAGCGGGCGGTAGCGGATCGGTTACCAGGGATCGTCTTATTTCGCGAAGCGTGAAGCGTCACGCATGGTAAGAGCCCTGGCACAGTCTTCGCTTTTCCCATACTCCGTTACCCGCACCGGGTCCAATCCACGGGGTCTTGTCCACCCCGGATCCGGGAGCCGGACTGCGGGCCCCTCACCGGGCGCCCGCAGTCCTCTCTTTTTCCTCCCCGAAACAGCTATCTTTGCAGTACCCCTTTCCGGCTATTCCTTGCTACTAATTGATGTTGATACACTACTCAAAACTCCTTAAAATGGGGAATTTAAGGTAATTTCGCATGGCATTATGTTGAGAAAAGAGCTATACTACACTACATAGCCATGGACACGGTTCGCAAATCCATCTTCGACTATACCGACTACCGGCGTTATCTCCGTGAGTATTACGCATGGGCCAAATCGCATGAGCGGGGATTTTCCCATCGTGCCTTTATGGCGAAAACGGGCATGTCGGGACCGAATTATTTCAAGCGCGTCATGGAAGGCGTGCACAACCTTACCGACAACAGCATCCCCAAGTTCGCCTCGGCGCTGGGCCTGACCGAATCGGAAGCCAACTATTTCAAGTATCTGGTCTATTTCAACCAGGCGGAAACCCTGGAGGAAAAGGATCGCTTCTTCGGCATCCTCATGGACCTGAAGACGCCGCATTCCCATTACCAGCTGGAAAAGGCGCAGTACGAGTACTACCAGGATTGGTTCAACATCGCCATCCGCGAGATGCTCGCGTTCCTGCCCTATAAGGACAATGCGGCCGAGATGGGCAAGCGCCTAGCGCCTCCAGTGCCGCCCAAGAAGGTCAAGAAGGCCATCGAATTGCTCGAGGGTCTAGGCCTGATCGAAAAGGGCGAGGACGGTGCCTACCGTGCCGCTTCCAAGTTCATCCTCACCGATCCCGATGTGCAGTCCCTCTTCGTGCCGAAATTCCACCAGACCATGACTCGCATGGCCGGCGAAGCCATTACGCGCTTTACCAAGGACGAACGCTATTTCAGCTCGTCGACGGTGAGCATGTCGGAACGGACTTACAAGGATATCATCGAACTCATCCGCGCCACCCGCAAAGAGGTGCTGCGGAAGGTCGGGGAAGACCAGGAGCCGGAGCGCGTCTACCACCTCAACATGCAATTGTTCCCGCTGACCGCGGGAGCGGCCCGGAAGAAGAGGAAAGCATGAACCTCCTCCGCGCATCCCGATCCCGAGTTTCACGCACCGCCGGTGGCGCCGCCTCGGCCAGGCTGCTTCGCGCAGCCTACGGCGCCGCCGTTGCGGTACTGGGGCTGGCCTGCCTCTCCGGTTGCATTTTCGGCGGCACGGGCACGGATACGGAAAACAACATCGTCGATAACAAGACCAAGGAAGGGGTGGTGCTGAGCGGCACCGGAGTCTCGGCACGCGTGACCGATAGCGCCGGCGTTCCCCTGATCGGCGTGCACCTCAAACTGTTTGATCCGAACTTCCGGCCCGATTCCGGCCAGACCCCGGTTTCCGTGGTCAAGAGCCTGGCCGCCTCCCTGGTCAGCGACAGCGCCGGGTACGTGAATCTCGATCTGATAGCCGCCGGCAAATTCGTTGTGGAGGGATCAGCGGGAGGCGTGATCCTGTTCTACGATACCCTGGCGGTCGCTGAGTTGGGTAAGCCCGTCCTCACCACTTTCCGGACCCGCTCGGTCAAAGCCTTCCAGGGCAAGGCGCGCCTGGTTTCGGGGATGCGCATCGATTCCGGTTGGGTTTTCATCCGCGGCACCGATAAGGCCGTGAAGGTGGATACGGCCGGGTACTACGATCTCGGTCTGTTGCCTGCCGATGTGGGCCGCATGGCGGTAGGCATGCGCTTCGCCTCCAAGCCGGTCTCGGTGCGCCAGGCCATGCCGGCCAGCACCGATACGGCCAAGCATGAATACGTATGCAAGGACGCACCTGCCGATTCGGCGGCCAAGCTCGCGCGCCCCGGCGCCGTCAACGCAGCGCAATTCGACACGGCCTCCAAACTGGATACCGGTACCGTGAGCCCGGCCCTCAAGGCTTGCGACTCCCTCGCCAAAGGCAGCGTCATCACGGTTTCGAGCCAGCCCGCGGGCGCCACTGGCATGAAGGCGGATAGCGTACCCGCCGCGTTACTGGTGCTGAGCGGCGAACAGAAGGTGCCTTCGGTGCAGGGGACGCGGACGGTGGATGCGGTGGTGGTGCCCCTGGCGTTATGCGTGCCCAACGCGGGCAGCGAGAATACCACCTATGAACTGCTCTTGCAGTCAACCACCTTGAGCAGCGATATCCTGGTGAAGGACGTCGCCGCCAAGTGCCTGGAAAAATAGCGCCTTAAGCGATGGCGAGCCATCGCATCCTCATGCGATGGCTTTGTTCTCCGCTTCGTTCTTGTTGGCCTTGGAGTAGTCATTCTCCTGGCGGGCGTGGTTCACGGCATTCTTCTGCATGTAAATCTTGAACACCGATTCCGCGTCCAGCCCGGCCGTCATCGCCAGCGACATCCAGAAATGCAGCTGATCGATGATCTCCACGCGGATGTTCTGCATGTCCAGGTGATCCTTGGACCACCATTTCCACAGCAGCTCTTCTTTGAGTTCGCGCGACTCGTCGTCCATGGCCTGCAGGTATTTGCCCAGCCACTCGTTCACCTTGGTATTGGGTCCCAGCTCACCCTTCTGGGCTTCGGCGATGAGGGTGGCCATGGTCAAGGTCTTGCCCGCATTATCGCGGATGTCCTTCTTTACGAAAATGCGGTCATTCAGCTCGGACTGAAGTGCGAAGAGTTGATCGAGTTTGTCGGCGGCCATTAGGGAGTCCTGGTCTAAGGTGGTGAAATAAAGATAGCAGAGTAGCTTGGGGGAGCGGGTCAGTGCGGGGAAATCAGCCGGAAAGTGCACTGGTAATGCTCAAAGGGTCTCCGGGCCTCGAGTCGGTTATTATCGGCCGGAGCTTCAATGGAGCTTCAAAAAATGAAGCTTCATTGAAGCTCCGGAAAATGAAGCCTGATTGAAGCTTCATCTAAAACGAAGCCTTTATTCACCGGGGATGAATTGTCTGGACGAAAGTCTCCGATCGTATGGGAAATCTTCCGATTTAGCGGGCGGAGAGTGCGCGGGCTGGGTATTTGGACCCGAGGATTTGCCTTTGGCGCGGGATCCAACGATCCTCAAGCGCTTTCTGGATGTCCTCGAAGCGGGTCTTCTGGTTGCCGCCTGGTAGGCAGATGTCCTCGTAGGCCGAGAGATAGTTCTGACTCATGTCCGCGAACTCCTCGACCAGGGGCGCGACGGTCAGGCGGTTCTCCACCAACTGCTGCGACGCGGTCTGGAACACGTCCGAGGTCCAGCCGCCGCCGAACATGAGTCCGAGTTCGCCGAGCAGATCCTGGCGCACCGGGATCATGCCGAAGGCCGCGCTTTCGATGATCTGGTTCTGGGTGTTGGAAAGGTAATGGGCGAGTTCGAAGGCGAGGGCGGGATTGCGCGCCTGGCGCGTAACGCCCCACCAATAGCTGCGGGTACCCACGCTGCGCCGGCCTTCACGCAAAACCTCGCCGCGGACGTCGAGTGAGAGCGAGTTGCCCTTGGGCATGAGCGCCACTCCCATGTCCTCGGGATTGGCAAGGAAGCCCGGCATCTCGGGAGTGCCCGTGCCGTGGATGAGGAAGGCCTCGAGCTGGGTGGCCGCAGAGAGGAAGAGTTCGCCGGAGCGGAAGCCTTCGCGCACCTGTTCCTCGGTCCAGCGGCCCTTGACCAGGCCGGGATTGAGGACGCCTTCGCGGGCCAGCACGGATTGCCACTGGAACATGTCGAACACGGCGGGATCATTCATGCTCAACAAGGCTTCGGCGCCGGCGCCGGACTGGTAGGCATTGTCCATCAGCGATTGCGGGGTAATGGGCGAGCCCAGCGGTCCCAGGGCCACGCGACCGCGTTTCTGTCCTTGGATCTCCTTGGTGCTCCAGAAGTAGCCGACGACGAAGAGATCGAACCAATCCCACTGGGAAGGATCCTTCTCGAGCGCGTAGGCGCGCGGCAGGCCCTTGCCGTTGTATTTGATAAGCGCGCGGTTGATCTCGTCGCGGCGGATTTCCCAATACAGCACGGCTTCGTTGACGCGCGACTTGAGGTAGATGAGTACGGGGGTTTCCACGTAGCGCGGAAGGAAGTAATTCTTGCCGCCCACCGCACCCATGTCCATCAGGAAGTATTCCTTGCGCAGCTCGGTAATGTCTTTGGGCTGGGCGAGCTGGTCGATGGAGGTGATGAGGTTGCGCGCTACCAAGGTGCGCGTCATGGACAGGGGCGGCGAGACCAGATCGACGGTATCGCCGGAAGTGAGCAGGCTCGCTAGCTTACCCGGATCGGGATACGGCTCCAGATCGACGATGCACTTATGGCTTTTCTCGAAGGGCTTGATGATGCGGGTCTTGTAGATCGCGACTTGGTCGGGGCGCAACGGCATAACGACCTTGATCCTGGACGGCGCAGCGCAACCGGTGATCAAGGCGGCAACCAACAGCCATGCGAACTGTTTGGACATGCTTCACCCTGGGAGGGTCCCGCACGGGACCTGCCCATTCTTATTGTAGGGGGCGGCGGGGATCGGTTGGCGGTTTATTCCTGCCGAAAGGCGGGGAACCCGGAAATCAGAGCATGGAGAGGGGGTCCATGTCGGCGCGCAGCTTGGTCTTCTGGGGTTGTTTGGGCTTGTAGCGTAGCAGGGCCTGCTGCCAGGCCCATTGCATTTGGTTGGGCGCCTTGCCCTTGGCCACCAGGTGGGCGCGGTATTGGTCCTTGATCTTCTTCAGCGCGGCGAAGGCCGGCCCCAGCACGATGATGTCGGCCTGCTCCGCGAGCGGCGCGAAGGCAAGCGCGAACTCACGCATATGCTCGTCCACCAAGGCTTCGTTGTCGCCGGAGATTTCGATCAGCAATAGGCGGCGGAAAGGCGGGTACTCCAACTCGCGGCGGTTTTCGATCTCGGCTTTGAAGAAGCTGGAATAATCCTGATCCAAGGCAAAGGCCAGCAGGGGATTCTCCGGCCGGTAGGTCTGCAAATAGACTTCCCCTTGGCCATGGCGTCCGGCGCGGCCCGCCACCTGGGTGATAAGCTGGAAAGATCGCTCCTGGGCGCGGAAATCCGAGATGCCCAGTCCGGCATCGGCGTCGAGTACGCCCACCACGTTGACCTTGGGGAAGTCGTGGCCTTTGGCCACCATCTGGGTGCCCAGCAGCAGCTTCTGATCGCCGCGCTTGAAGCCTTCCAAAATGCGCTCGGCCCCGCCGATGGCCGAGGTGGAATCGCGATCGAGCCGGGCGATACCGGCTCCCGGGAAAATCTCATCTAGGTATTCCTCGACCTTCTCGATGCCGCGGCCCACATCGAGCCAGGTATCGTTGGAACAGGTGAGGCAGGGTGAGGCGGCCGGAACGTTGAATCCGCAATAATGGCAGATGAGGGCTTGCTTCGATTTGTGGTACACCAGGGGCGAGATGCAATGCGGGCATTCCCGGGGCTTGCCGCAGGCATTGCAAATCCGGCGATGGGAGTAGCCGCGGCGGTTGAGGAACAGGATGGCTTGGCCGTCTTCCTGCACCGCCTTTTGCACGGCTTCGCGCAGGGGGATGGAAAGCAGCAGCGGTCCCTGCAGCGCATGCTGCGCGCGCATGTCCACGATGCGCAGACGGGGACGCCCGGCGCCGGTGGCGCGCGCGTTCATTTCCAGCAGCCGGTATTTTCCGGCCAGCGCCGCCTGGTACGATTCCAGGGCCGGGGTGGCGCTGCCCAACACCACCGGACAGCCTTCGCGCCGGCCGCGCCATAGGGCCAAATCGCGGGCGTTATAGCGGGGCGCGGCGTCATGCTGCTTGTAACTGCCGTCATGCTCTTCGTCGACGACGATGAGACCCAGATTGTCGATGGGGCAGAGGGCCGCGGAGCGCGCGCCCACGATGACGTCGGCTTCCCGCGCGAACAGGCTGCGCCAGAGCTCGCGGCGTTCGGCCGCGGAAAGATTGCTGTGCAAGGCCAGCACCGGCCGTCCCAGGAAGGCGCGGAAGCGCGCCAAGGCTTGCGGAGTGAGTGCGATTTCCGGAAGCAGTACCAGCACGCGGCGCCCCTTAGCCAGGGCGCGGCGGGCCAGATGCAAATAGACCAGGGTCTTGCCGGAACCGGTGACCCCATGCAGTAGGAAGGTCTGGAAACGGATGGGATCGAGCGCGGCTTCGATGGCGGTCATCGCGACAGCCTGCTCGGGGGTGGGCGTGAATCCCAATGCGGCGGCGGGCGCGCTGTGATCCCCCATGTCGATCGCCGGCGGCGGTGCCGCCGTCGCTGCGGGTTTCGCCGCCTTTAATTTGACGGGTTTGAACAGGTAATCGAGGGCCGGCTTGGGAAGGCAGGCGGAGAACACCTGGGGAAGCGGGGTGAAGTAGTAGGCCGCGAGCCATTGCAGCATTTCCATCCAGGCGGCGGGTACATGCGCCCCGTTGGGCGCGAGGGCTTTGATGGGTTTGGTTTTGAAGGCGAGTTCGGGCCGACCGATCTCCAAAATGAGTCCGGGGACGGTTTTTGACATGAGGGGGACCTGGACGATGGCGCCGATCGGGGGCGGTTCGGAGGCGAAAGCCCCCAAATCGTACCAAAAGGGCTCACTCATCCCTCCCGCCAGCAAAACTTGGGCTCTTAGGGGATTTTCCAGAGATTTTCCAAATGACTTAGGTTCGGACCGACCCCTATAATATAGTCGCATTCGGGTAGGCCTTTCCGGCCGTTCGGGTCCAGGGTAAACGAGGATATGCTTTCGGAAGATTCCGCCAATCCCGCGGTCGCGCCCGTATCGGAGCCTGAGGTAACACCTACGTTACCTATGGACGACGACGCCGGCCCGGCCCGCATCGCCATCCGCGTTTCCGACGATAAGTTGAAGGCTTGGATAGGCATCCATCCGCCCATCAAGACCGCGCCAGCCCCGCTCGACGGCGACTTCATCCTGCGGCGCTGGCGTGAAGGCGGCCTCGATCCCGAAGCCCTTTCCCACGAAACCGCCCAGTCCCTGGCCGATGAGTGGAACAAGACCAAGGCCGTGGTACCCGAGCGCGAGGTGGCCGAGGCGGCCGGTATGCCTATTCCGGGCGCGAACGCCAAGATCGAATTCATCGTCGATCCCAATCTCAAGTTCAAGCCCCCGGAAGAGGGCGGCAACATCGATTTCCGCAATCTGAATCTTATCAAGCCGGTCAAGAAGGGCCAGCCCCTGGCGCGCAAGATCGCGGCGACCCTGAGCGTGCACGGCATCGATCTCTACGGCCAGCCCGCGCCCGCGCCGGACGGCGAGGACATGGAACTGCCCCTGGGTCTCAACACCGAGGTTTCCGCCACCGATCCGACCCTGATGATCGCGTCGGTCTCCGGCTTCCTGCAGCAGAAGGAAGGCAAGCTCAACGTCAGCGAATGTTTCGTGGTGGACGGGAGCGTGGATTTCTCCACCGGCAATATCGAATACGATCAATCCGCGATGATCCGCGGCGACATCGGCGACGGCTTTTCCGTGAACGTAGGCGGCGCCCTGGAAGTGGGCGGCGGCGTGGGCGAAGCGAAACTGCTGGTGGGCGGCGACGTGCTCATCAAGAAGGGCTTCATCGGCAGCGGCCATGGGCTCATCACCTCCAAGGGCGGCATCACCCTTGGCTTCTCCTCCAATCAGACCATCCGCGGCCACGGCGCCGTCATCCTGGAGAAGGAATCCTTCAACTGCCAGATTTATTCCCGCAAGTCGATTTCCGTTTACGGTCCGCTGGTGGGCGGCATGGCCATGGCCCTGACCGAAATCAGCTGTCGCGTGGCCGGCAACGACTTGGGTACCAAGACCGAACTCGAGGCCGGGATGGATTACATCCTCCACGAGAACAAGGCGTTGCTCGATGAAAAGCTCAAGGAATTGACCGCGCATCTGGGCAAGGTCAGCCTTAAGCTCACGCGTTTCCGCGAAGCCTACCGTACCCGCAAGCGCTTCACTTCGGGCGAAGCCAAAATGATGCTCGAGTTGCGCGACATGCAGGAGAAGATCCAGGCGCGTCTCCCCGAGCTGGAAAAGCGCAAGCAGGACATCATTGAGCAGATCAAGGCCGGCTATGAGCGCGAAGGCTTGTGCGTAAAGGTCGAGAAGAAAGTGAATCCCGGTGTGGTGATCAAGGTAGGTCCGGAAGTCTTCCGCGTGCAGGAAGAGATGTCCGGGCCCAAGCTGTTCCTGTTCAAGGAAGGGCGCATCAAGGTCCTGTGACCGGCGTATTAAGGGGATAGGCGAATGGATCCGATTTCGGACGAGGATAAAGACCTCAAGACCATCCTGGAGATGAATCTGGAGGGCCTGGATAGCCTGGGCGTGGAGGACAATTCCTTCCGCGCGCCGCCGTCCTCCGAACCCATGACCATGGAAAAGCGCATGGCGGCCAGCACGCGCCTGCAGCGCTTGCAAGGCGCCTGGGACAAAGGCGAGCCGGGGGACAACCCTTCGGGCCTTCCCATGAGCCGCGGCATGACCCAGATGGATCCTACGGAGCGGACCTTGACCTATAAGGCCACCGTGGTGAAAACCTGGGACTCGTCGGTGGCGCAGACCAAGGAAGCCTACGACCTCATCTGCCTGGGCGAGATGACCAACATGAACGGCGTGCGGGCCCTGGTGGGCTCATTCCTGGACGTGCTGGAGAAGGATCGCAACATCCTGCTCGCTCTCTGCCTGTACCAATCGCCCAATCTCGCCGACTATCTCTATCGCCACGCCGTGAACATGTGCCTGGTTTCCCTGGCCGCGGCTTCGGCATCGAATTTTTCCAGGGGGCAGGTGCTCGAGATCGGGCAAGCCGCCTTGCTCGCCGATCTCGGGATGACCATGGTGCCCGAGGCGATTCTGCTCAAGGCCGGAAAACTTACCGAACAGGAGCTGGGCGAAATCCACCGGCACCCTGCCGCCAGCTTCGCGCTGTTGGAGAAAATCCAGGGCGTCTCGGACTACGTGCTCGCGGCCGCCTACCAGCATCACGAGCGAATGACCGGTGCGGGTTATCCCAAGCGCCGTGCCAACGTGCAGATTTCCCAAGTGGCCCGCATCGTCGCCATCTCCGATACCTTGTGCGCCATGGTGCATAAGCGTTCGCACCGCGACGCCCTGACGCCCCAAATGGCCTTGGACAAGGTCATCAAGATGGGCCAGATGAATTTCCTTGATCCCGCCCTGATCAAGAACCTGCTCCGCTACCTTTCGGTCTATCCCATCGGCACCTATGTCGAGCTGGCGAGCGGCCGCATGGGCCGCGTGGTGGCGGCCCATCCCGAAGATCACCTTCGCCCCGTCATTTCCATTCTGCGCAACGAGAAGGGCCAGCCCTTGCCGATGAAGCAAATTCTTCAAGTGGACCTGACCAAGGAGAAGAACGAGCGCATCGTGAAAGTGGTCGACGGTGAGGCGGCCAAGTTCAAACCCCTCGACGGTTTCTAACTTTCAGGGGAATGATCGCAAGGGTCTTTCTCCTCGTCCTGATTCCCCTCTCCACCGCCTTCGCCCAGCTCGATCTGGGCACGGGAAACGTTTCCCAAAGCGAGGTGGACGGCTACCTTGATCCCTTCTACCGCGTCATCGCTTCCGGCCTTTCCCAAGGCCGCTTTGCGCCCGGCCGCGAGGGGGCAGGAATCGAGGCTGGCTTCCAGGCCGGTATGGTTCCGCTTCCCGATCGCGATCCCTTCCGCGCCACCACGCTTTCGGCGCTGCCCTTGTTCCGCCTCAGGGCGGGCGGCCGCGCCTTCGGCGTCATGGCCATGGGCCGGGGATTGGTCTGGAAGGATCCGCGCGTGGGGAATCTGGCCGCCTTCGGGGCCGGCCTGGGTTACGGCCGCGATCTGCCCGTAACCTTACCGTTACGATGCGATCTGTCCCTCGGCTTGGACAAGCTGAGCTTCTCCAGCGAGTACACCTACAAATACCGCGGTTCCGCGCTCGGACTCTTCGATCAGGACATCCCAGGCGACTACACCCTTTCGGAACAGGTTTTGGGCGGGGGTCTCACGGTTTCCGCGCGCCTGGGCAAATGGATTCCCTACGCTCGCGGCGGTTTCGATTGGGCTTCCGGAAGCTTCCGCTACCTGTACCTCGATCCCCAGAACGGAAAGACGCGTCGCGTTACCTCGGATCTCAGCTTCCCAGGCGGGTCCGGGGCGTTGGGGCTATACTGGCGCGGATTCCGTCTCGAGGCCTCCGTGGGCGGCTATTTGGCCCTGGAAGCCGGCTGGTCGCTTTTCCTGTAATCCAGGATTCCAGTCCTGGAATCCTGGGAATCTTGTAAAGGTTGCCGATTCGGTTTTTCGCGCGGGCGATCCCCCGGTGCTACGCGGCCGATCGGTAAATGGTAGTTTACTTGTATGAACGACAGGATCATATACAGGGTGGTACCGCGCAACGACGAATGGCATGTGGTCAAAGGCACGCATAACGAATGCGAGGGTCGCTTCAAGAGCAAACCGGAAGCGGTTGAGTTCGGGCGCTTCCTGGCGATGCGCGAACCCGTGGCCGATTTGCGCATCGTGAAGTCGGACGGTTCCATCCAAAGTGAATACACCTTCGGGAAGAACCCGCAGGAAGTCGAAGGCTACGCCTAAGCGGGCTTCAGGGGACGGAGGCGTTCCCGCTTCCGCGCACCGCCCCGCGCAAGTCCCGGGCCTCGGATCGGCCCGTGCCGCGCGTACTCCAAAACCTTCCGCCATCCCGACCCGGCGCCCGCAATGCGTACGCTGCGCTTGGCATGCGTAGCGCGGAGGCCGCCGGCTTCTCGACCGCGGCAACCGCGTAGAGATGGTTGAATTGCCAGCAATGCACCAGCAAGGATCCGTATTTGGAGGCGTCGAAGCCGGAGGGGAGATCGTACGATTGCGCGCCCGACAGGGCCGCGACTTTGGGATCGATGCGCAGCGCGTAGGTCTTGGCGTTGCTCCCGGTCACCTGGGAAGCGGGAAGCGGGTTGAAGGTGAAGTACAGATCGGGTCCCTCGCTCACCACGAAGTCGCCGCCGATGACCAGGCGGAAGGCGCCCTTCTCCTCGCGGATTTCGAAACCGCCTTTGGCGGTGATGGCCGCTTCCTTGCTTTGGAATTTTCCGATGGCGACCACGGTGGCCGATACGGGCAGGGCGCATGCCAGGATGGCGGCGGCCGGGACCGCGAGGGTTAAGAAGTTGGAGAATGATTTCACACTTACCTCCTGGAAAGGATGCGGGTTGCGCCATGGCATCCCCCGGTATGGCGTAACCTATAGGTCCTGGGGTCGGGGAAAATGTTACGCTAGTAGGCGGGAATCGAGTAATTTCTGTCCATGCTGAAAATCGCCAAACCAAGCCATTCCTTGCTGGCCCTGATCCTCCTTGCCATCGCTACCGGCTCTGCCGAATCGGTGGTGGCGCCCCCTGCCGCCGATTCCGCGGCCGCGGCTGGCATGGCCGACCCCCTTTTGCCAGCCATCCTCAGCCCCGGGGAGAAGCTGATGTGGGGCGAGCATGGCTTCATGCGCGCCATCGGCGCCTACCCTCTTAATGAGGAATCCCGTGAAAAGGAATTGCAACTCCGCCGCACCATGCTCACCCTGCATCAGCTGGGCGGCTTCATCACGCTGGCTTCCATGGTGGCGACCGCCTTCGCGGGGCAGATGATCATCAACGGCAACGAGTCGTACGAGCGGTATAAGGGCCCCTTGGCTTGGAGCACGGTGGGGCTGTACTTTACCACGGCTTCGCTTTCCCTTTTCTCGCCGCCGCCGGTCATACGCAGGCCCGGCTGGAGCAGCATCCAATTGCACAAGACCCTGGCTTGGGTGCATTTCTCCGGGATGATCATCACGCCGCTCTTGGGCACTTTGATCGAGGATAAGCATGAACTTCGCGTTTTCCACCAAACCACCGGGTACGTGACCACGGCCGCCTTCGCCGGCGCCATGATCGCGGTGACATTCTGAGGCCCCGCATGCGCGCTGCTCTGCTGATCGCTTCCGGCTTAACGCTTACCTTTACCCTCGCCCCGGCCAAGGAATACCTGGCCATCAAGGGCGAATCCACCTTGGCCTACGTCTTGATCCACCCGATGCATACCGTTCACGGCGTGAACAAGGATTTCGAGTGCAAGGTCGATCTCTCGCCCGATACCGTAACATCCAAGATACGGGTATCGGCCGATGTGCTGAAATTCGATACCGGGAACTCCAGCCGCGACTCGCATGCCATGGAGGCGGTGCAATCCCGCAAGTACCCGCGCGTGACCTTTGAATCCACCGCCATCAAACCCGAGACCGATGGCTACGCGGTTTCCGGGAACCTGACCTTCCATGGGCAGACCCGCCCGGTAAGCTTCCACGTGACCCCCAAGACCACGGCGAAGCGTATCGAAATCACCGGCTCTTTCGACGTCAAGCTTTCGGATTTCGGCGTGGAGCGGCCCAGCCTCATGTTCGTACGCACCCAGGACAAACTTACGCTGAAGTTCGATTTGTTCGCCGCGCCGTGACGTCGACGGTCTGAAGCCCGGTCCCCGCCCTTAACAGCCCCATCCGCATACCCGCCAACCCAAGCCGGAGGCGGGGCGCTTTTCCGCCCCACGGGGACCTTAATCACGCGTACATTGGGGAAGACCGCGATTCCTTCGACACGACGTACCAGGGTTAGGACAGTACCTTGCGCGTTACCCTAATTATGCTGTTCGCGCAGCCACTCATCTCCGTCGCCTTTTCCGGACCGGATGCCCCATGGGTGTGCTGGAAACGGGAAGGTCTCGACTCCCTCGATCGCATCACCTGGACGGATTCGGTTTTCTTCGACAGCGCGGGTAAGCCGCTCCAGGAGCGGTTGCGGGACGGGAAGGATTCGCTCCTCTACCGCCTGCTCCATGGATACGATCGGGAGGGCCGCCATGTCACCGTTGCGGCCTATCCCCAGGGTTCGGCCGAGCCCGAATCCGCTTCCTGCCTTTACGATTCGACCGGTAGCATGCGCCAATGGCATTGGCGCCTCGGCGAGGATGCGGAAAACCTGATGCTCCCCCGCGACTGGGAAAACGGCGACAGCGTGATGTACCGGGGCAAGGCGCGCTACCGGTTCCGTTCCGCGGGCGGCCGGTGCGCCCGGGTAGGTCGAAAACCCCAGGCCGGCAACGACGAAACCGAAGGCGATTTCTTCTATGACCACCGGGGCCGTCATGTCGCTTCGGAATTCCGCATCCATGCGGGGGCGTACCTGGGCAGGGATACCGTGCTGCGGGACACCGCGGGGCGCCCCGCGGAATGGGTACTTCGCGACGGCCGCGACAGTATCGTGCGGCGTACCACCTGGACCTGGTCGCCGGAAGGCCGGCTCTTGGAACGGGCCGAGTTCCGCGATTCCGCCGCTTCTTTGGGGAAGGAGCGCTGGCATTGGCGCGCTTTGGATTCGGCGCCAAGGGTCGTGAGGGCCCGTTCCCGGTTCGCGGGCGCGCGTAACGGACCCGCTTGTTCGCTGGTGGGATCGGATATGCTGGACCTGGGGATCGAGCCCCACAGCATGGAAGGGCTCGAATTGAAAGAGGTACCACGCGGCCGTGGCCATGTGCGGCGCATGGGGAAGTCCGCGGCCCCCAGCGTATTCCGGGATAGGGAAGAGGACTCTTGCATGAGAATGCAGCCGCATACTTTGGCGGTCGCTTGCCGGGCGCGGGCCGAATCGCTCGCCGTCGCCGCGCTCACCGCGCCTCTTGGGGGCTGCCTCAAGTCCAAGGACCCGGCCTGCACCGATACCCTGGCCCAGGCGGCGGCCGGATTGCTGGACAGCGCCGAGGAACGGAATGGGGAATCCGAGGTATTCGATTCCCTGACCGCGGCCTTACTGCGCTTTCCCGGCGGGGATACGCGACTGCTCGCGCTGTTGCGATGGGAAGGCCAGCGTTACGATTTGGCGACCCATGTCCTGGACATCGTCATCGAGCGGCGCAAAGACGCCGGCTATGCGGCGTTCCTTTCCTCCCCGGTAACTGCGCGGTTACCTAAGAACCCCCCTCCCTGGGCGAAGCTTTCCGACTCCGCATCCGTGCCCCCTCTCCTGCGGGCGGCCTGGGCGTACCGCGAGCGTGTGCTGGCCATCGACTCCGGCCGCTCGCTCGAGGCCGAGTGGGAGGAGCGTGAGGATTTCGCAGTCGAGAAGGGCGCCGTCGCTTTCTTGCGCGGGGGCGGACAGGACGCCTTCGACGGGCTGCATCCGACCCGGTCGGGTTCTTACGGTAATGGGTTCGAATACGGACTGGCCGCCAACATCCATCTGCTGGCCGATTTGGACGCCGGTCGGCTGGGCGCGGCCCTACGTAAAACCCCCGAACCCGAAATGATCCGGAAAATGCTCGCCAGCCGCGGTCTCGATTGGGAGAAGTACCTGCTGGGTTACCTGGCCGACACGTCCAACGACGGGCGCCGGTCCGATTACCTGCTGGCGCTGGCCCGCTCGGGATCCGCGGATGCGGTGCGGGGAATCCTTTCCCTGCATAGGCCGGGTGGCCCGATGAAGGATTACGGGAGCTATTACGCCGCGGTGCTTGGCATCCTCATCCTGTCCCCGGAATCCCTGCCCCAACCTGAAGGTTCCGAGTTCTACCGTGCGCGGGATGAAGGGCCCCTGGGCCGCGATTCACTGGCACCGGCCTTGCCCGCCGCACTCCGCGACATGGCGCTGGACCGGCTCAAGGCCCAGGTCGATCGGAACCTGCTCGACGCCCCGCTGGCGGAAATCCTGACCGTGATCGGCAGGGCCCGGTTTCCCGGGAGGGAAGCGTATCTGGCGCGGATCGCAACCGTGCCGATCCAATCCCTGCGCGATAGCGCCTTGGCCTACTTGCGCGCGGAAGAACGGCCGCGTTCCCTGACGCCCACGGCAGCGGTGCGTTTCCGGCTCACCAGCGGCGGACGGCCGATAAAAGAGGTCGGCTGCATGATAGCCCTGGAGCAGGCCGGGGAGACCGACCGGAATCGTACGGTTGTCACCCGTACCGGTTGGGATGGCGATTTTTCCGTGGATAGGATGGCCTACCTTCGCCTGCGCGGAAGCGGCGGTCGCTTCCATATCGCGAATTTGGATCGGATCCGACGGGATGAGCCGCTCTTTTCGGCCCCCATCGATTTACCGGAGCAACCCTCCGGCCGCATCAACATCGAGATCCCCCTGCATCGCGTTGTAGTAACTCCTGTGTTACCCAAGGGATTCTTCCCCTTCCAGGAGGCCCTGGCCCATGTCAGCATCCTGGCCGCCGTCCGTGGGACAACCCCCATCGGATACGCCATCCCTTGGAACGATTCCCTGGTGATGCCCGCCTGGGGCGACGGGGCCTATACCCTGGAAATCGCCTTGCCGGGATTACGGCGCGAGATCATCGGCCCCATACGCGTGGCCGGCGGGGATGTACGGCTGGCTCCCGCCCTGGCGCGCGGAGCGGACGTGATCGTGAAAGTCCATCTGCCAGCGGACGATTCCGTAAGCATCAAAGTAATCGGGGTGTCCCTGGTCGATCGCGAGGGGCGGGTACACCTTCCCGATCAGGACGAAGGCGGGCTTCTCTGGGACTTCGTCTGGTTCCCCGCGATACCGGCCACCTTCTGCGGATTGCGACCCGGGGAGTATACGCTGCGTGTCCTTTCCAGTCGGGAATTGCGCGCGGAACTGGGCTCCAAGGATGCATCCATCTTCGCGGAACTCGGCAGGATTTCCCCAGAGCGCTTTGCGCGGGAATACCGTGGGTTTTCCCTTCCGGTCCGGATTTCCCCCGCGGGACCGGATGAATTGGATCTCGGGGTAGTCCGCCTGCTGGCGGATGCGGTAAAGGACGTGGTGAAGGACGCGGTGAAGGACGATTTAAAGCACGGGACGAAGGAAGCAACCCGGCAACCCCGCGGCATCCGCCCCTAACCCGTAACCAAGCCACCGGAACCGTATCCGCCGGTTTGGGTTCTGCTCCGCGGCTGCGAGGATTCAGCCAGGAAGCGCGGTCCTCCGTAACCACCGCATAAGTCCGTGGCTGAGCGCGGCCTGCTTAAAAGGGCCCCGGTTTATCTTTCCCGTACACCTTTCCCGGAACGCTACGCGCCATGTTCATCTACACCCGTCCCAAAACCCCTCCGCCGCAACCTACCGGACCGGTGCTTGGGCATACTCCCTCCCTCAAGTACCAGCCAATGACCAAGGCTGATCGCAAAACCGATGAGCGCTTGCAGGAGATGATCCAGTACCGGGAGAAGAAGGGCGAAGCGCATCCCGATTTGCCGACCGAACCGGCCGGCACCCGCGAAATGACGGCCGAAGAAGCGGCCGCGACGCGGCTGTTCCGCGAGCGTTATTTCATGACGGGTCGCGAAGCCAACATCACCGGTAACCGCTGGGATTTCGAGCGCCACGAGTTTTACCAAACCTACCGGCGCGAAGGCCAGGAGATCGTGGCCAACCAGCCCGAGCTCATCATGGGCGGATTCAATTTCATCCCGCCCCAGTCCGGCCGATTCCCGCCGGGTACCCGTATCGACATCCACAGCCATCCCCACCAGAAGCATCCTTCCAACGCCATACCCAGCGATCTGGATCAGCGCGTGGCGCATCAACTGCGCACCAACGCCCTGCACCGGCCCGGCACCAGCATCTCCGGCGCCATCATGTATTACCCGCCCGAAGACACCTTCTTCGGGTATACCGGCGAATTGACCGGACGCAGGAAGCGGCCGGAGTTCCATGAGTTGGTGGATACCTTCCCGATGGGTTACCGCGACGGGACGCCCGATTTACGACGGGCGCGTATGCGCGTTCCCGAAGCGCCTCTGACGCAATACCTGGCTTATAATCCCGCCTTGCACGCTCCCCGCGAGATTCCCGATCGCGGTACGCATACCCCGGATGCGCCGCGCCCCGCCGCGGATCGTTTGGCCCCGGCCGCACCCCAGCGTCGCGCCTACTCCGCCGACGGGCGCCCTCGCGAAGGCGTTCCCTCGGGTGGGACGCAAATCTTCGCCGAGATTCCGCTGCAGCACCCCCGACCGCGGCGGCCCGGTGAGGTGCCCGATGTGCCCCGCCTGACGCGCAAAGACACGCCCGCCCCGTTCGCCACCCATCCCACCGATGGCCGCGGACGCGCCCTGTGAAGCCGGACCGCTGATGTTCTCCCTCATCAGCCGCATCTTTCGGCCCCCATCCGCACCGCGTCTAGAGCGTACCCCTTCCATGGACTACGAACCCGTGACGAAGGAGGCCCGCAAGCGCGATCTCCACTTGGGCGCGATGTTTCCCTTACGCCGCGCCACCGGGAAATTCCATCCCGAGATGCCGACCTATCCGGCGCGCACCCGGCCCATGACCCGGGACGAGGCCGATGCCACCCGGGACTTCAAGGCGCGTTACCAGGCCAAGTCCGATGCCGCCGAGGCGCGCGGATTCAAACCTGCCTTCGATGCGTTGGAATACAAACAGACTTACCGGCGCGAAGGCGATCGCATGCTGGCCAATCAGCCCGGCCTGATCGTAGGCACCGATTGGGGCATTCCCCATCAACCCGGGCTATACCCGCCGGGTACCCGCGTCGACATCCACAGCCATCCCAACATCCCTCGCCTCGGTAATGATATCCCCAGCGAGGCCGATCACCGTTCGGCCCATCGCAACCGCACCAACGCGCTCAACCGCCCCGGCACCCAATTGGACGGATCGCTCCTGTACGATCCGGTCAGCGACGCATTCTTCGGCTACAGCGGGGAACCGTCCGGACGCCATGGCGGGCTGGAATACGCGCGACTCTACGATCCGTTCCCGCGCCCGACAGGCGACAAGCCCCTGCCTCCTCTCCCTGACCAGGGTAACCTGCAGGATACCTCATCGACGGGAGGGAGCGTCGGCCATGAGGCAGCGCCCGCATCCGAGACAACGGTTTCCGGCGCCAGCCTGGAGGGATTCGACGGGCATTAAGACCCGCGCGCCCCGGGAGATTGGCTAACTTTTTCCCGGTAACCGTTTCCGGGAGGCGCGCATGGGACTCAAGGTGATCGTGACAGGGGCTACCGGCATGGTAGGCAAGGCCGTACTGCTGGAATGCCTGGATAGCCACGCCGTGGACCGGGTGCTGGCCGTGGGCCGCCGGCCTCTGGGAATGCAACATCCCAAGCTGACGGAACTGCTCCTTTCCGATATGTCCAATCCCGCGCCCATCGCCGCGGAACTGCAAGGCATGGACGCCTGCTATTTCTGCCTGGGCGTTTCTTCCGTGGGGATGACCGAACCCGAGTACGCGAAGATGACGTATGATCTCACCCTGGGCTTCGCGAAGGCGTTGGCCGACGCAAGCCCGCAAGCGGTGTTCTGCTACGTCTCCGGCACCGGCACCGACAGCAGCGAAACCGGCAAGCGCATGTGGGCGCGGGTAAAAGGCAAAACCGAAAACGCCATCCTCAAGCTCCCCTTCAAGGCCGCCTACATGTTCCGTCCCGGCTTCATCCGTCCCATGCGCGGGGTCCGCTCCCGCACCCCCTTATACGACGTCCTCATCACCCTGTCGCGGCCGCTATTCCCGCTCATCGCCGCCCTCTCGCCTTCGGTCACGGACAGCATTACCCTGGGCAAAGCCATGCTCTACGTAACAGCGAAGCTACCCCAGGGACCGATGGTGGAAGGGGTGGACATCAACCGGTACGGCAAGGCGGGCTGAGCCCACACCTCCATAACCACTCCAGTCCGAATCCGCCGCTTTCAGCCCTGGAAATGCCGTAATCGGCCGTAAAAATCCCCGTCTCCCGTAATCAGGCCCCGGCAACGGGACTTCCCCCTCCCCGCTCTCGAAACGATCCGCGATATCTTTTCAGCAGTGGGGGAACGATACATAGGAGTCGTTCCATGCGAGGTTTATCCAATCTGCCATTCTTCCGGGGCCGCGCGCCGAAGCCGCCGCCCAAGGACGCGCCCAAGCCCGCCATCTCGGCGCCGCTGGCCGTAAAATACCAGGGAGGGAAATCGGCCCAGGGCGGGGTCATCGACCTGGCCCATAATCCGAACCCGCCCCATCTGCGGCCATCCATTCCGGCGGGCCCCCAGAACGCGCCCGCACGGCCCGCTGCCGGGGGACACGATCTGGAGCATATGAACATCTCGGCCAATGCGAGCTCCGTGTCGTTGGCCTCGTCGCTGGAAAAGCCATTGCCTGCCTTGCCTCCGGGCGCGAGCCCGGCGGCTTCGGAGTCGGACTTCCGCGGCAGCGTGCCATGGTTGCGCGACGATTCCCCGCCTGGTTCCATACGTTCCGTAGCCCAGCCCGGATCGATGATTCCGGATGAGCAGGTAAGACGGGAAGGATCCTCGTCCAGTACCGGCTCCCACGGATCGATGTCGGAACAGGAGGCCCGCCAAGTAGGGCATTTCTGGAACGGGTTGGATCGGCATATTGAAAATCGATTAGGACCCGGCAACGATCATGATATGCGCGATCTGCTGCAGGCTACGGACAATCCCATGTTCCGCTTGATTCTCAATCGGCATCCCGCCATCGGCGGGATGGAACGGCCCGGCGCGCCGGGACTCCCGCAAGAATTCCGGAACGCGCCGATACCGGAAACCCGCGCGGCCCCGCATCGGCCGGCTTCCGGCTCGGAAGGCCCGGTGTCGGAAGAGCGGGCGCTGTGGCAGGATATGCGCAGGCAAGCGGCGGACCGGAAGCGCAACGGTGAAGGGCAAGGCCTACCGTAACCGGACCGATTTTCGCGGCGGTTCGCGGCGATCAGGGAACGGGACGGGAACCCGGGCTGCAGGTTCCCCGTTATCCTAGTGAGGCGCCATCGGCGCTCAAGGGGGTAACATGGCCAAGTCAGCACGTTGGTTTTCGCTCGGGGCGACGCTGGTACTGGGCACGGGCGGTTCCCACGGATATGAAATCATCGGGCGCATGGCCCCGGAGGTAGCGTCCAAGCCTGTTCCCGTGGTGTATTGGGTCAAGGACGGCGTCACCGCGGAGCATCAGGCCCGCGCTCTCGGCCATATCCGGGAAGGCTTCCAGAGATGGGAGGACATTCCCACCTGCGGCCTGCGCTTCATGGTCGCCGATACCCTGCACGGCGCCACGCAGCCCAAGGTGGACAAAGGGAAATTCCTGGTGATCGTGGGCAATGCGTCCGATCTGACTTCCGGCGGCGCGACCTATGCGTCCGAGACCGGTCCCGGTACCTGGTTCGGCGCGGTCGCCGACAATATCGAGGATATCGCGCCGGTGGCGGTCCATGAGATTGGCCACGCCTTGGGTTTCGGGCATACCAGCATCGGTCAGCTTTTCCCGGCCGGAACCTTGCCGGCCATGCATTGGGCCGTGGCCAGTCCGGTCCCATTGGCGGACGACATTGCCGCCGCCTCGCTGGCCTATCCGGATCCCGTCCGCTCCCTGCGCGCCGAAACCGGCTGCATCACCGGCCGACTGGTTTCCGCGGGTCCGCCCGCTACGGGAATCGGAGGCATGAACGTAGTGGCCGTGGATATGGGCGGGAAGCCCGTGATCGGGCGGCTATCCGCCTTCTACGGATTGTGGGCGGGCCGTTTCGATCTCTGCGGCATTCCCCCCGGCAACTATGATCTCCGCTTCCTGGACGGGAAAAGCTATCGCGGCCTGTTGAATGTCGACGAACCCGCCAACATCCGCGTGGAGGCGCAGGTCGATAACGCGCCGGAACCCGCCTCCCTGCGCCGTACCGTGGCCGCCGGGGATTCCCTGGACCTGGGCGACATTTCCGTGGCCATCGAACCGGTGCATGCCGACAGTGTGGCCGCCGAATCCCTATGGGTCAGCTTCCGCGGACGGTTCCTGCCCATGGCATCCACGGCCTTACCGGATGCGCCTTCGGGCAAACGCTACGATGCCTGGATCCACTTGCGGGGCGGAGTCCGCGGCCTGCAAATCAGGGATTTGCAGGGGGTCTTCGCGGCCAACATACCACCGGGCCTGACCGTGAAAATGGAACAGGATATCCGCACCACGGGCGATGCCGTGAACGGGAACGCCTTCCTATCGGTGCGCGGCGTCCCCATCGGGAATGGATCCTACACGCTGAAGATCCCCATCGTGGACCGGAGAAGCGTGGTCGATACGGTAACACTCACGCTACGGGTAGGCACCGGGGTCGGGATCGCGGGCGGCAAGGCCTCCCTCCGGAATCCGGCGCGGCCGCGCAAGGAGGTTGATGCGCTGGGGCGCGAACCGGGAGAAGCTAGCGGTTCTGCCGCAAGGCCGGAGTATGTACACCCAGGGGCGCGAGGCAACGGCAATCAGTGAGGTTAAAACCGGCCCTGATAGTCGGGTCCCGCCGGATAGACTTGGCCCGGATGGTCCGGAGCATCGGTAGGGCCTAATGGTGTAGGCGGATAGTGGGTATCCCTCGGATCCGGATGGTTGAACCGATCCAGGCTCACCGGAGGATTGGGATTCCCGATGGGATCGGGATTGGGCCGCACCACGCCGTAGCCTTCCGGATACACACGCAGGTAATTCGGGTCCAGATGGGTGGGGCCGCCCGGTTGCGGCGTCGCCAGCGGTATGGCCGGCGTCTGTATATTGTGGTGGGAAAGGTCCAGCCCCTCCTGACGGAAGAGGTTGTTGCTGTTGCGCGCCACGTCGATGTCCGATTGGCTGGGCCCGAACACGGACGCGTCCGGGCGCCCCATGGGATCGGAATAGGGATGGGAATGGATCGCGTTCTGCGTACCCATCTCCGGGAAGGCGCCGCCGGAACTGTAGCTATGGCCATCCGATCTTCCCGGTCCCGTCTGCGGGTGGTCGTACAGTACGCCCTGCGGATTGCCGGGCGAGGCGGGCCGGCCGTTTTCGGGTGCGATGAATTGCTGCGAGACCTCGCTGGGGCCCGGGCCCATGCGCGGCGGGATGCGCGTGTCGCTGTCGAGATCATAGTTCTGGATATGGGCGGGATTGCGCTGACCGTACAGGTTATGCCCGGAGAAGTTCGCGACCTGCTGGTTGAAGCGCGGATGCGCCAAGGTTTCTTCGCGCGTGGCGGTGAAATAGCCCAGGAAGGGATGGTCCGAGATGCCCGGTTGGACCGGGGGCGTAGGCGGACGCTGCGGCAGCGCCTGAGCCTGAGCTTCCGGCGACGGCAAGGCCAACTGGAGCGATTCCGGCGCGGCTCCTCCCGGGCGGGGACGGGGAACGGGCGCTGGAACGGAGGCTTCCGGCTGCCCGGCGGGATGGCCATCGGTACGCGGGCGCAGGGAATGCCCCCCCGTGACATAGGCGTTACCCTCCTGGCGCGGACGGAGCTGGTGCCCTCCCGAGGGATGGGAATTGGGGTTGATGCCCGGCATGCCCATAATCTGCGCCCGGAAACCGGGGAAGGGGCTGCGTCCAAGGCCTAAGGATGGGGGACTGGTTACGCTTTTTTTCTGTCCTGGAGCGAAAGCCCCCGGACTGTGCCTGGCCGTCAAATCGCCCCCAAGCCTCGATTTTCCCCAAATTTGGGAGTTTTGAGCCTTTAACCCGGCTTTATCCGCAAGTGTGGCTTTTCTTAATTGCACAAAATAAATTACCTGCAATTAAAATAGATTTTACGGGCAGAAGCCTTCGAGGTGCATGAGCCATGGATATCCAGCATTTCAGTTCCGGGAGCTTCCGGGATGAGTTCCAGTACCGGACCTTCCAGCCGTCCATGGTCAATCATGCATGGACTGTGAACGATGCCGACCTGGGGACATTGCTCAGCCAAGCCGACCGCAAATTGGGCGAGTTGAACGCCTTCTCCCAACTGGTGCCGAATGTGGATTTCTTCATCCGCATGCATGTGAACAAGGAAGCCACCACCAGCAGCCGCATCGAAGGCACGCAAACCAATATCGGGGATGTGCTGCAGAAGATCGAGAACGTCGATCCCGAGAAGCGTAGGGATTGGGAAGAAGTCCGCAATTACATCCACGCCATGAATCAGGCCATCGGAGCATTGGGCACCTTGCCCGTGTCGGGACGGTTACTGCGTGAAACCCATCGCATCCTGATGCAAGGCGTGCGCGGTGAAAAGAAGCTGCCGGGGGAGTTCCGCAGCAGCCAGAATTGGATCGGCGGGGCATCTCTCAAGGATGCGGTGTTCATTCCGCCGCATCAACGGGAAGTGCCCGAACTGATGTCCGACCTGGAAAGGTTCCTGAATGAGCATGACCACCCGGTGCCCGATCTGATTAAGATAGGCATCGCGCATTACCAGTTCGAAACCATCCATCCCTTCCTGGATGCAAACGGGCGAATCGGGCGCTTGATGATTCCCTTATACCTGGTGGAGCGCGGCTTGCTGGCCAAGCCGTCCCTGTACCTGTCCGCCTTTTTCGAGCAGCATAAGACCTTGTACTACGACAATCTGATGCGCGTGAGAACGCATAGCGATTTACGCCAATGGCTTCGCTTCTTCCTGGAGGGTATCCGGCAGACCGCAGAGAATGCGATCCAGACTTTCCGCTCCATCATCGCCTTGCGTGAGGAATGCGAGCGCAATATCCTCACCCTGGGGAAGAAAACGCCCTTGGCGCGGAATGCGTTGCACCTGTTGTTCAGCACTCCCATCGTGGATGGGCAGGACTTGGTCGTGGCCTTTTCCATCAACCTATCCACGGCCTTGCGTCTGATCGAGGATTTGATCCGCCTCAGAATCCTGCAGGAGACCACGGGCTTCAAACGCAACCGGATTTTCGCCTTCCAGCGGTACATCGCGTTATTCGAAAGGGAAATGGTGCCGTAAAAAAGCCCCCGGAGTTTCCTCCGGGGGCTGCTTGGCTTCAACAATGGCTGTAAGGCCGGTAGGGCCTAGTACCTGTAATGATTGGCCTTGTAAGGCCCTTCCACCGGCACGTTGATATAGTCGGACTGTTTCTTGTTCAGCTTGGTCAGCTTCACGCCCAGCTTGTCCAGATGCAGGCGGGCCACTTCCTCGTCCAAGTGCTTGGGCAAGGTGTAGACGCCCACGGCCAGCTTCTTGGTCCAAAGTTCGATCTGGGCCAGGGACTGGTTCGTGAACGAGGTCGACATCACGAAGCTCGGATGGCCGGTGGCGCAGCCGAGATTCACCAGGCGGCCTTCGGCCAGCAGGTAGATGCAATGACCGTCGGGGAAGGTGTACTTGTCCACCTGGGGCTTGATGTTGGTGTGCTTGATGCCGGGCCAGTTGCGCAGGCCGGTGATATCCACTTCGGAGTCGAAGTGGCCGATGTTGCAGACGATGGACTGATCCTTCATCTTGCTCATGTGCTCGGCGGTGATGATGTCGACGTTGCCGGTCGTAGTAACGAAGATGTTACCTTCGGCCAGCGCGTCCTCGACGGTGGTCACCTTGTAGCCTTCCATCGCGGCCTGCAGGGCGCAGATGGGGTCGATTTCGGTGACGATGGTGCGGGCGCCGAAGTTGCGCATGGACTGGGCGCAGCCCTTGCCCACGTCGCCGTAGCCGCAGATGACGGCGATCTTGCCGGCAACCATGGTGTCGGTCGCGCGCTTGATGCCGTCGGCCAGCGATTCACGGCAGCCGTACAGGTTGTCGAACTTGGACTTGGTCACCGAGTCGTTCACGTTGATGGCGGGGACGAGCAACTCGCCCTTCTCGAACATCTGGTACAGGCGGTGCACGCCGGTGGTGGTCTCTTCCGAGACGCCCTTCCAATCCTTGACATAACGGGCCCACATGCCGGGGTTTTCCTTGAGGGTGCGCTTCAGCAGCTTCAGGATGACGGCTTCCTCTTCGGAGCCGGCCTTGCGGTCGAGGAAGGACGCGTCCTTCTCGGCCTTGACGCCCCAGTGCAGGAGCAGGGTGGCGTCGCCGCCGTCGTCGACGATCAGCTCGGGGCCGACCAACTCGCCGTTCTTGCCCGGGAAGGACAAAGCGGCCAGGGTGCATTCC
>JAHFCH010000041.1 GCA_023249635.1 Fibrobacterota bacterium | reverse complement strand
CATCGTCCTCGGCGAAAACGGCCGAGGCCAACAGGAAGGCGGTAAGGAAGGCGAGGGGACGCATGGGCTTGAGGAAGGATTTTACCGCCTACCCCGGCAGCGGATCCAGTCCGGGCCTCGTCCGCGTAAGGGTTGCGCTCAGCGGCGGAAAAGCCGTTCCGGCCGCCGGTTTTCCTTGCCAAGCGCGGCCGCCGCACCCGCCGCCCGGCCGTCGACGCGGCGTAGGGTCCCGGCGCCCATGGAGGCCGGCGAGAGCGGGCGCCGCACGAGGATTCCCGTGGAAGCGTAGCTCACGCGGTACACATCCCGCCCTATTCCCACTTGCACTTCATCGCGCATCCGGAAATCCATGCGCAGCGTGTACGCCGTGTCCACGGTGGTGGAGAAATAGGGCTGGTTCGGGCACATCTTGTCCATTATCCCTTTCAGGACCGGAAGGGTAAGGATGGCCGAATCGGAGCGCAATGCCAGGAACATCTCCGCCGGCGAGCCTCCCAGACAAATTCCATCGGCGGCGCAGCCGGGGCCGCGGGCATTCCCCAGCACCGGACCCCAACCGGGCACCGTCTTGCGGAAATCCCCGGAAAGCACCAGGGTGTCCTTCCCGCGGATGCGCCGGACGATAAGGGGATCGAAGTCTTGATCCGCATCCTGCGCGAAGAGAGTCACTATGCCGCCGTCGGGGTAAACGGAAACGACATCGCTATCCAAAGGGAATAACTCGTCGAAGGAAACCAACCGGTACAACCGGGTCGGGTCATCGGACAGCCGGAGGATAGCAGGCTGGGCGGCGTCGCTCCAAACCTTGGCCCGCAGGCCTTGCCCGTCCCAATCCAGGACCCAGGCGCGAGCCGTAAGCTCGGCCTTCTGCGCGGCCTTCCGCCACTGGGAGTCCTCGTAATAAAGGAGCGAATGATCCCTTAATAAGGCCGCGGTCGAGTCCATCGCCATCACGGCGGAGTTGAATGTCGGGCTTACTTCCGTCAGGTTTGGGAAACCGTCGAAGCGGTAGATGGTCCCGTTCCCGGTCCCCAGATAACGCCCGCCCCGGGCGCAGTAGTCCGCGATGGGAAGCCCAAGGTCGGTCCAAGTGAAGCCGTCCTTCTGCGTCCACTCCACCCGACGTCCCAATCCGGCGGAGCCGAACACCAGTGCCGCCGAATCGGTTTTGGGCGAGAAATCCTGCGCCGGGGCGACCACCTGGGGAATCTTTCCCCCGTTGGGAACCCCGCCCAGGCTCCCTTCCACCCAAGCGGCCGAAGCGGGGTACGCACCGTTCCAAGTCGCGGTGAGGCCGTAGAGCCTGCCGTCCGGCAAGGCGAATACCACCCGGGCCTTCACCTGCGTAGGCTGGTAAACGCTGGCGCCCTGCTCCCGCACCAAAGCGAAGGGAACCGTGGTGCCGGTACGGAACGGTAGGCGGAAGGCATGCGGCGCGAACCTCCCGCTTTGGCATTCGGAACACAGGCTGGTCGGGCAGACGAAATCGAAAGGCAGCAGATAGAGGGAATCCTCCGTATTCCAGGCCGTCAACGCCCCCAGATGCTGGGGATGCTGCTCAGGATCGATTTTGCGCCCCGCGACGAAGCGTTGCCAATACTCCCCGACGAACTTTTCGTCGCCGGTTTGCGCGACGACGGCGACGGCGCACAGGAGAGCGGCGAGCGCCGCGCGGAGAATCGTCCCCCTCACGGCCCACGCCCTACGAAGGATAGCCGGCGAACGCCGCGGTCCACGACGCGCCCGGTCGCATCAACCGCGTTGGCGCCGGTATTGCCCGCGAGGGCCATCCTGGGACGTTCGCGCCCGGCGCCAATCCCAGTAGTCGGATCGATCAGCCAATCGAATACGGCGGGACCCGAGCGGCGATGCCGCCAGATGCCCACCCCGCCGCGGTCTTTGACGATACGGAAGCCGTAGAAATCGCCGGGAGTGAGATGGTATGCGGTCCAAGTCATGGTGTACTCCTTGCGCAGCGAGACCCAGCCGTCGGCGCCGAGCGCCGCGTTCCCGTCTATGCGCAAGACGGAGGTGGGCATTCCCGAAGGCGCGCGGATGGGAGGGGTATCATCGGCCTCCGCGTATATGTAGCCGCCGGTTGCTCCGTAATATCCCGACCCGCTGCACATCCAATCCTCCTGGGCCGGGAACGGGTAGGGCCCGGGGGCGGTCAATTTACCCTGCCACCAGCCGATGGATTCGTACAGACGGGCCGTGCCCGCGATGGTGTAGGTGGTAGAGATGTTATCCCAAAGGGTGCTCTTGATCGCTATCATCAGGGGCCGCTGGCCTGGCTGGTAGGGGATCACGGCGGAGTCATGGGCGTGCACCGTCCACTTCACGCTTTCATTGGTCGAGGGCAGGCGCAGCTCGTAGCGGTGGAACTTCCCTCCGGGAATCGCCACGGCCACGACCACGTCCATCGAATCCGTCGCCACCGCTTTCGGGAACAGGCTGGATAAGGTGAAGGGCGGAGGCGTGGCGTTATTGTGCTTCGGCAACGCGATGCCCGGCAGGCTCCTGCGGAAAGCCGAGCAATGCCCGGGAATATCCAACGTGCATCCCCACTCCGACCGCGCGAACCGGATCGAATCCGGGGTGGCCCAGGCCATGAATTTCCCGATGTTCTGCAATTGATTCTCCACTCCCAGACCGAGCCCGTCGGCGGCCAGCACGTAATCGTACTCCGACGTCTTCGGCTCCGGCGCCTGTGCCCATGCCGTACCCATCCCGACTGCCAACGTCGCCATGGCCACGGCAATAACCGTCGCCTTTGGCATCCTGATATGCTTACCCATGCGTTCTCCCTTTTCGGATCCCCGCTCCTCCCGGTTTCCTGCCGCCGAAGATCCACAGCCCATCCCAATCAAAAACCGGGCCATCTTCACAAACCCCTCAACGCGCCGGAATGCGGGCACGCATCCTCCCTACGCCGGTCATAAGACGATTCACCGGTCAATTTCTGCGATCAGAAGCTGGCGCCATTTTATGGCCGATGGTGCATTTCCGCGGATTGCGAACGCGTAAATTGCCGGTTTTTCCTCATAATTCTAACGTTTGTGCGGTTTCGGACCCGCCCCTGGCGTTAGTGGCCGCGGGCATCCCCGAGCGATGGAGTGAAGATGGAAGGCCTCGATATCAAAGCGATTTATGCCGGATTGGACGCCAAGCACGCCTATGCCCGCAAGACCCTGGGCAAGGCCCTCACCCTCGCGGAAAAAATCATCTGGTCGCATCTCGACGATGCCGCCCAGCCCAAGCTGGAACGCGGCAAGTCCTTCGCGCTGCTGCGCCCCGATCGCGTCGCCATGCAGGACGCCACCGCGCAAATGGCCATCCTCCAATTCATGCAGGCGCAGAAGGCGAAGGTGGCTGTACCCAGCACCGTGCATTGCGACCATCTCATCATCGCGCGCGACGGCGCGTCCAAGGACGTCGACAGCGCCAACCTTGAGAACAAGGAAGTCTTCGATTTCCTCAGCTCGGCCGCCAAGAAATACGGCATGGGTTTCTGGAAACCCGGTTCCGGTATCATCCACCAGGTCGTGCTAGAGAACTACGCGTTCCCCGGCGGCATGATGATCGGCACCGACAGCCACACCCCCAATGCCGGCGGCTTGGGCATGATGGCCGTCGGGGTGGGCGGCTCCGATGCCGTCGACGTCATGGTCGGCATGCCGTGGGAAGTACTCTATCCCAAAGTCACCGGCGTGCACCTGAAAGGCAAGCTCAACGGCTGGGCCTCGGGCAAGGACATCATCCTCAAGCTGCTGGAAATCCTTACCGTCAAGGGCGGAACCAACAAGGTCATCGAGTATTTCGGCGCGGGCGTGGCAACGCTGTCGTGCACGGCGCAGGCCACGGTCACCAACATGGGCGCCGAACTGGGCGCGACCTGTTCGGTCTTCCCCTATCATGCCGCCATGGGCGCCTACCTGCGCGCCACCCGCCGGTCGGACATCGCCGACCTCGCCGATCAATACCAAGCCTTCCTCAATCCCGATCCCGAAGTCCTCGCCAACCCCAAGGGATTCTACGACGAAGTCATCGAGATCGATCTCGACGTCCTGGAGCCTTACGTGGTCGGCCCCCACAGCCCGGACAAGGCCCGCCCCATCTCCAAGTTCAAGGAAGAGATCGAAAAGGAAAAGTATCCGGAACTGCTTTCCGCCGCCCTCATCGGCTCGTGCACCAACTCCTCTTACGAAGACGTAGGCCGCGCCGCTTTCGTGGCCAACCAGGCCCTCTCCCGCGGCGGCAAGGCCCTGTCGCAATTCTTCGTCAGCCCCGGCTCGGAGCAGGTCTTCGACACCACCAAACGCGACGGTTATCTGGCCACCCTGGACAACATGGGCGCGGTCGTGATGGCCAACGCCTGCGGCCCTTGCATCGGCCAATGGCAGCGCAAGGACCTTGTCGACGGCGTGTCCAACTCCATCATCAGTTCCTTCAACCGCAACTTCCGCGGCCGCAATGACGGCAACAATGCGACCCTCTCCTTTATCGGATCACCGGAACTTGTCACGGCCATGGCCCTGGCCGGTACCATCAAGTTCAACCCCCTGACCGATACCCTCACAGGCGCGGACGGCAAACCGTACAAGCTGCAAGCCCCGGTCGCCGACGCCCTGCCCAAAAAGGGATACGCCTTCAACGATGGGGGTTTCATTCCCCCGGCGACTGACGGATCCGCGGTCACGGTGCAGGTCGCGAAGGACAGCGGTCGCCTGCAATTGCTCGAGCCCTTCAAGCCATGGGACGGCAAGGAAATCGAAGGCGCCTTGGTGCTCGCCAAAGCCGCCGGCAAATGCACCACCGACCATATCTCGCCCGCCGGCAAATGGCTCAAGTTCCGCGGCCACCTCGATAAGATTTCCGACAACATGCTGCTGGGAGCGACCAATGCTTTCGCCGGTGCCAGCGCTGGCGCGGAAGCCATCGGCAAGGGCCGCAACGTGCTGACCGGCGAAACCGGCAAGACCTATTCCCAAATCGCCCGCGACTACCAGGCCAAAGGCATAGGCTGGGTCGTATTTGGCGAAGAGAATTACGGCGAGGGTTCGTCCCGCGAGCATGCCGCCATGTCGCCGCGCTTCCTGGGCGCCAAGGCCGTGATCGCCAAGAGCATGGCCCGCATCCACGAGACCAATCTCAAGAAGCAGGGCTTGCTGCCGCTCAAGTTCGCCAACCCGGCGGACTACGACAAGGTGCGCGAAGATGATAAAGTCGCCATCACCGGCTTGCTGGCTTTCGCGCCGGGCAAGAACCTTAAGGTGACGCTGACCCATGCGGACGGTGCTTCGGACAGCTTTGAAGTGACGCACACCTTCAACCAGGAACAGATCGCGTGGTTCAAGGCCGGTTCGGCTTTGAACCTGATGAGCTGATCCCTCGCAGCGCGGAAGCTCGCGCGATCCTTCGCGCGCGGCTTCCACTTCAGCGTTAACATCCGCGTTAACTTCCGCGCGATTCCAAAAACCTTCTTTGACTCCTGCGCCATCCGCCGTTAGAATACGGTCAAGTCCCTAGGCTTCGCGCCGATAGGATTCCGGGTGGCCCCGCATGGCCGCCCGGCAGTGTAGGTGAGCCATGGAAAAGATTTCGATCCAGTCCAGCTATACCCAGCTCAGTCTTTACGCCAAAGCGACGCTGACCACCGGCGGCACGCCCAAGCCGCAGGATGGCCAGGCCGTTCCTGCCATCAAGCCCGACGATGGCGGCGCCGGCGGCGACGGATCCGCACTGGTGGCCCGCAACCAGGACGGCGATACCTTTACGCTCAGCATCGAAGCCCGCGCCATCCAGATCTCCCGCAAGATCACCATCGAAACAACCAACGATGGCGAGGGCTGCGGAAAGCCTTCCGAATCGGATCGGCTTTCCTCCCACGGGCAGGTCAACTCCCTGATGGATGCTTTGGATATGTCGACCGGCCATACCCATAAGCACCAGAAACGCCATCACGGGCATTTCCCGCAATTGGGCGACGCCGACGATTTGGCCGCGCGCTTGCGCGAGCATTGGGACAAGGAGCATGCGGAAAAAGGCGGCGCGCGCGAGGATTTCGCGGAAGCAATCCGCAAACGCCTCGACGCCTGGAAATCCAAGGGCGAGTCGTCCGCGAACGGCCGCACGACGGTTTCCTACGAGGAATTCCGCACCGAGGTGAGCATCCGCATTTCCGCCAGCCTTACCGCATGGGCGGGGGATAATTCGCCGGCCGGAACCGGCGGGGACGTCACCGCAACCGATCCCGCGGGATCGGTTCCCGCCGACAGCGACAACCAGGACTGACCGCGTCTGCTTCCCGCCGCGGGAATTCTCGACTACATTCTTCCCGTGACCGGGTCCCGAGCATTTTTCCGCCCCTTGGACGCCGTAGTGCTATGCGCCATCGCCGCGGCTTCGGCCTGGGGCCTGCTGGCCTTCAGGATCACGCCCGGCGCTCGCGCCATCGTCTTCGTAGGGGATAACAAATACGGCTGGTACAGCTTGGATGGCCCCAGGCATAGCGTTCCCATTCCCACCCGCATCGGTCCGGTCAACGCTGAATTCGGGGAAGGCTCAGCCCGGGTCACCGCTTCCCCCTGCCGCAACCAGATTTGCGTTCGCACCGGTAAGATCGCCCATAGCCACGCCGAAGTCGTCTGCCTGCCCGCGCGCCTCCTGATCGTCATCGAAAGCGGCGAAGATCCCGCGGGTGCCCCGGATGCCATCACCTACTGAACCGGAAACCTCGGGTAACCCTCGCGTTACCCCGGAGGCGTTCGCCCTTGCCTTGCTGGCGGCATCGAGCCTGCACATCATGGAGAATCTGCTGCCGCGCATTCCCCTTTTCCCGTGGATGCGGGTGGGATTCTCTTATGTGGTCATCCTCCCTTTCCTGCTGCGTTTCGGAGCGCGGCCCGCCTGCGCCCTTTTCGTCGCGCGCAATGCCGTCGCCTTGTTGTACGGGGGGCAACCCCTGACCACATTCCTCATAGGCACGGGGTCCGGGATAGGGGCCTTCCTGGCCTTGGGCCCCGCCGTGGAATGGTCCTATCGCCGCGGCCTGCTGGGAACCTTGGGGGCGAGCGTCTTGATGGCCTCCGCATTCAATGTGCTGCAATTGGCCGCGGTCAACGCCACCCTCATCCGGCATGCGGGATTCTATTTCCAGACGGGCCCCATTCTCGCCTGGTCCCTGGTCTCGGGAGCCGTCGTGGCCATGCTTATCCGCGGTTCGGAGCGTGAGCTCGACGCCCTCTTCGCCCCGCTGCCGCCCGGCGCAGCTCTGCCGCAGACCAATCTGGCTGCTTCCCGGGTTGAACCTTTCCTGGCCGGCTTGGCCTTCCTTATCCTACTGGCATGCGTTCCCGATCCCGTCCTGCAAATACCCGCCTTGACCTTGCTGATCATGGCCGTGCCCGGGCGCGGTCGCATCCTGCTGCAAGCCTGGCCGTTCTTTTTCTATTTGGCCTGGCTGCATCTATTGCATACGCCAGGGGCTTACGTTGCCGGCGGCTGGCTCACCCGTGAAGGGATAGACCATTTCCTGGCCTACGCGACACGCTTGGCCGCCCTGATTCTGGCCGGACGGTGGCTCACTTTGCGCTTTCCCTGGCAATGGGCCCGCAATCCGCGCTCGATCTGGTTGCGGGGATTCCTGCTCGCGCTCCCGATGATGGCGGATATCTTCCCCTCCAGCCTGGCGTTCGGCCGGGAAGCGCTGCGACGCATAAGCGCCGGGACCGGCGGCGCATTTGCACCGGCGCTGACCGCATGGAGAGAACGGATGCTGGAGGCGGCAAGCCCAACCGCGAGGCCCGCAGGCGTAGGAGTCAGTTCCGAGGCAGGGAACGCGAAAGGGAACGGGGAAAGCGGATAAGCGAAAGGGCGGCCCGACGCGCGCGGCCATCAACGGCACGCAACGGCCCCCCCACCTTCGCTTGCGGCGGCGCCAGCCTGGCCGGCGCGCGCAGGCCCGTGTTGCTCCCTGCCGATAGCTTATAGAACCATACGTCCTCATCCACGCCGTTCACCAACGCGAACACATTGTCTTCCGCATCGTAACGGAACCGGCCGAAGGTGCCGGAGAGGGCAGGCTTCGCAGGGGCGCCGGCCCCGGACATCCGCTTCCAGACTTTAGTCTGTAAATCCATCGCGTACACTCCGCCGCCCGTCCAACCCACCAGACGATCGGTCTTGGCGTCGTACGCGGCGCCCACGCCATAACCGGCCAAAAGCGAATCACCCCCCGTGGACTTCCATTCCGCGCTCACATCGCTTTGCTTCGCCAGGTCGTAGACCAGGAATTCCTCCGACCCGAGGGTGAAAAGCAGATGTCGTTTGCCATCAATCACGGCTTTGCCCGGTCCCCAGCTATGCGACCACTCGCGTATGTGGGTCCAGGCATTGGCCTCGAAATCGTAGGCGCTGATCCAATTGGGATCGCGCATATACACCTTCTTCGTGAAGCCATCGTACTCGGCGGTAAAGTTGCAGCAAGCCGTGGCGGGCACGTTGGCCTGGCCGGAAGGCACCCGGTTGGACCATTTTCCCGCCACCGGATCGAAAACCCAGGTGACGCTGGTGCCATAGCCGTTGCCAGCCATGGATCCGCCGAAGGCGAACAACCGATCGGCCGGGCCGATGAACGCGAGGCCGTCGTAGGTATGCCTGGATATGGGGTTGCCGTCCGGTAAGGGATCGGCGGAAAGCTTATCGGTCGTGATCGCGGAAGGATCCGTGATGCGCGCCCACTTGAGGGTTTCCATGTCGAAGGCGTAGAGCTCATTGCCGAAATAATCCTGGTGTCCGCCGCCCCAAACCCAAAGCCGCTTGCGGCCCGCATCGTAGGCGCCGCCGCCCCAGGCATCGATCACGTTATGGCAGCCGCCCGATCCGCGGATGGTCGGGAACTCCGTCTCCGACGCGCATACCGCGCGCATCTTGGTGCCGGGCGCCTGGTACCACGAATCGGCGGGAAGGTTCTTGAGGGTTTCGTTGGCGGAAGCAGGGAGAAAGTAAAGGCCTGCGAATAGGCTCGTCAGAAAAGCAGAGGTTGCGCGCGCTCGGCGCGGGAACCTCCGGGGGTTCATGACGTGGCGACCGTCAATTCGGGATGGGCTTTTTTTTGCAGCGCGCCCTCGATGTACATCAAAGTGCCCGAGGTGGCGCTGGGACAGCTCCCGCAAGCGCCTTCGTAATGGATGCGTACCGTGCTGCCCTCGATGCCCATCAGCTCGAGACCGCCGCCGTCCCCGGCCAGGCCGGGTCGCACCATCTCGTCGAAGATGCGGTTGAGATGGCCCATCTGGTCTTCCAGGGTCAGCTTGAAGAAATCCTCGGGACGCTGGATATGCGCTCCGGCCGCATAAGGATCGAAGGCCTCTTCCGATTCCGCCTGGGGCTCATCGGGGGCCACGATCAGTTCCTCGAGGATATCCGCGATGGGCGTAATCATCTCGTTCCAGTCGCCATCCTCGTCCTTGTTCACCGTCACCGTGGTGCCCACGTAGAACACCGAGGTTACGTGAGGAAGGGAGAACAAGCGGGCCGCGGCGCGATCCGCCTGCGCCGATTCGGGATCGGGGTAGGAACGCGAACCCGATGCGACCGCTTTGCAATCCAGATGGAAGCGGATCGCTAGAGGGTTTGGGGTTTCGGAGGTTTTCTGTACTTTGGCCATGATGTTGCCGCGCAAGGATATACGGGGTTCTACTCCTAATCTAGCAAAAAGGACCCTGCCACGTTGCTCCATCCATGTGAGCGTTTCTTGGGGTTCGGCCCGGTAACTTAAGGGCCGCGGCGCCTTGCGCAGGGAGCGTTTATTACCTTATAGTTACAACGTGGGCAACACCGGAAGCATGTCAGATACCCTTAAAATCGAACAGCGAAGCCAAGGCGTGGTCCATCATGACTACCGCCGCGGCCCTGGTGATCTCCTCCTGGAAACCATCAAACGCATGGTCCGGAACCCGGAGACCCGGCATAACCTGTTCGCCACCTATGCCGCCATGGCCGATGCCATACCGCCGCATGCCCGCCCGAATCTGGATCTGGAGAAGACCATCCGCTTCCAGGATCGCAGCGTGCCGTTGACCCTGGCCAGCCCCATCATGCTCGCCGCCGGCGGCAACAAGCACGCCAACCATCTCGCCGCGTACGCCGGCATGGGCTTCGGCGCCGTCTCGGTGGGCTCGGCCACCCGTGAGGCCCGCGAAGGCAATCCCTTCCGCCCGCGCATGCGCATGTTCCCGGCCGATCGTTCCATGAGCAATTCCATGGGCCTCAACAATCCCGGCATCGAGGCCATCGCCACCGAGGTGGACAAAGCCTTGGGCAAATGCCATCGCCGCAAGATGGTACTCGGCATCAGCGTAGCCGATACTCCCGGCATCGAGGAACCCGATGCCAAGATAGCCGAAGTGCTCGCGACCTTCCGCCGCGCCTATCGCGCCGCCGACTATATCGAGCTCAACGTGAGCTGCCCCAACACGGGCGAGAACCGCATGGACACGCAGGAAGCCTTCCTGGCCGAACTGCTGCACGAGATCATGGAAGCCCGCAAGGGACTGGCCCCCAAGAAGGCCGTACTGGTGAAGCTGTCCCCGGATCTCTCCGCCCGCGCCCTCGACGCCAACCTCCAGATCATCTCCGATGCGGGGGTAACCGGGCTGGTACTGTTCAATACCTTCCCCAGCGACAAGGCCCGCTATCTGCGCATGAGCACGCCGGAATCGGAAATCATGCCCGTGACGGGATCCGAAGGCAAGGGCGGCTTATCCGGCCGCATCCTGTACAAGAACACCTTGCCGGCGGTGCAATACATCCGGCGTCAGTTGCCCAAGCTCGCCATCTTCGCCTGCGGCGGAGTGGACCATGGTTCCAAGGTGCTCGATTTGCTCGATGCCGGCGCGGACGCCGTGCAATGCTACACGGTCATCGCCTACCGCTGGAACGCCGTGCGCAAGATGAACCGGGAATTGCTGGAAGCCATGCGCGCCCGCGGCATCCAGAGCCTGGACGGATACGCGCCTACGGCCTGAGGCCGTCCCCTCCCCGACCCACCGCATGCCTCTACCCTATCCCGGCGCCCATCGCTTTCGGCCGATCGCCTCCGCCGCCTTAGCCTTACGCGTCCTGGCCGCCGCCTGCCTTCTACTCCCGTTGCGGGCGGTTTGCGAGGATACCATGCCCGCCCTGGACGATGCCCCGGCCAAGACCAAACTGGAAACCATGGTCGAAGGCGGAGTGGCCCTGCCGATCGGCAGCGATCTGGGTTTCATCCCGCAACTCGGATGTTACCGCGATCTGCCGGGCGCCTGGCAACTGGGCCTGCAGGCGCGCATCCGGCCCCAGGACGCGGTGACCAGCTACGACTTCCTGCCGCAGGCGGGCCTCAACCTACGCAAGCTGTGGCTCGGGGACGAGGATGCGGAGCCCATCCGCAATTCGGAATACTTCGGGCTGACCATCGGGGGATATTTCGCCTATGACTTCGAAGGCGTCAAGGCCGGCATGAAACCGTACGGCACGCTCACCTTGGGGAAATACTGGATGCCCTTCGACACGCAGCCATTCGGTCTTGATCTGGCTTTGGATATGACCCGCTTCCTCGGCGGGCACCTGCCGGGCCGCTCCGAGTTGGTGATCATCACCATCGGGGCCAACTTCTTCTACATCCTACCGTAAACAACCGGATAGCGGGCCGCCATGCGCGCGCCCGCGTCCGCGCCCAACCTCGTACGCGACTAGTGGCCGCGGGCCACGGCCGCCTGGTAGACGCGATCCACGCCCACCACGAAAGCCGCCTCGCGGTAGTTGATGTTGAACTTCTTGGCCGCGCTCGAAACCCCGGCCAGCGCCGCCGACATGAACTTATCCAACTCCAGCTTGGTGGTCGTACGCTCCCAGCTATGCACCTGGATGTTCTGGGCCCATTCGAAGTACGAACCCACCACGCCGCCCGCATTGGCCAGGATGTCCGGCACCACGATGATTCCCTGCTTGTTCAGGTATTCGTCGGCTTCCGGCGTGACCGGGCCGTTGGCGCCTTCAATGATGTAACGCGCCTTGATCTTATCCATGTTGCCGGAATGGATCACGTGCCCCAGGGCGGCCGGGACCAGGATATCGCAAGGCAGGGTCAGCACGTCGAGTTGCTCGCGGGACGAGAATTCCCCTTCGTTAAAGCCCGCCAGGGTGCGCTTGGCCTCGAAATGGGCCATCAGCTTCTCCACGTCGATACCATTCGCATCGCGTACCACGCCGGTTACGTCACCGACGGCAACCACCTTGGCGCTCATGCGGTGCAGGTGGAGCGCGGCGAAGCTGCCCACGTTGCCGAAACCTTGCAGCACGACGCTTTTGCCGCTCAGGAATTCCTTACGCTCTTCGAGGATGCGCCGCGTTATCATGGCGACCCCCAGGCCGGTGGCGTCAAGGCGATCGGGCGAGCCGCCCAAGGTCACCGGTTTACCCGTCACGATGGCGGGGGAATACCCATGCACCTGATGGTAGGCATCCATCATCCAACCCATTACCTTGGGATTGGTGCCCACGTCCGGCGCCATGATGTCCTTGTAGGGCCCCACCATCTGCTTCACGCTCATCATGAAACGGCGGGAGAGGGATTGCAATTCGCGTTCGGAAAGCTTGGACGGATCGACGTTGATGCCGCCTTTGGCCCCGCCGAAAGGGATGTTCACGATAGCGCATTTCCAGGTCATCAAGGAGGCCAGGGCCTTCACCTCGTCCAGATCCACTTCCGGATGGAAGCGCACGCCGCCCTTGTATGGGCCGCGCACGCCGTTATGCTGTACGCGGTAGCCTTCATACACGTTCATCTCGCCCTTGTCGTCGGTGAACGGCAAGGAAACCTTGACCTCGCGCCAACAAGTCGTCAGCAGCCGCCGGTAGTTTTCCTTGATGCCAAGAAGATCCGAGGCGCGATTCACGCGCGCGTTGACGGCGCCGAAGGGGGTGAGTTTTACGGTCGATTGGATCATTGGGCCTTTCCGGTTGTCCCGCCGCGACTTGCGCGGCGCCGGGACTTCTCCCATATTATACATCCTGCCGGATACCGCCAGAAAGCGCTGTTTTAGCCTATTTCCCGGGGCGGGCTGGAGGAATTGGAGGCGGATCGGCTATTGCAGCCTAAGCGCGGATCCGATGAATTTCATACGGGCGGGCGAAAGCAGGGGTACGTTTTTCCGCACCCAGATCTTGGCGGAGAGGCCGGGCGATTCTTCCGCCATCAGAATCCATTCCAAGCGCAGATCATCATCCATATCGGCGGGGGCGAGCTTCTCGACATTGGACCAATCGACGCAAGAGGCCGCCACGATGCGCCGCGCCAGCTCGCGGTTGTACAGGTTCGCATCCTTGAGGTAAGGCAGCACCTTGACCCATTCCTTGAAGCCCTCCTGCCTGCCTAGGGACCACAGCCGCTCGGCCAGTTCCAGGTCATGGGTCTTTTCCAGTCCCGTGACCAGGATGGCGGCGTTGGCGGGAGAAGGGTACGCACCCAGACTGCGCACCGCGTTCTTGCGCACTTCGGCGCTGTCGGCTTCCAGGTAGATACGCGCCACCTTGAGGAAGGCGGAATCGCCCAGTTCCGATCCGATGTGCAACAGTTGCGCCTTCACGCTGTCCGGGGAAACCGGCAGGGCGGCGCCCAGGCGGGCCACGGGCCAGGGGCGCCGGCCCGAATCGGAGACGGCCTTGAAAAGGGTTTCCACGTAATGGCGCTGACGCGGAGTCTGGCCGGTGAGACGCTTGGCGATCAGGTAATCGAGGGTAAGGGTATCCTCGGCAACAAGGATTTGCTGCGCGGAATCCCGGATGGATTGGAAACGGGGTTCGCCGGTAGCGGCCGCGAGGAAGAGCGAGTCCTGGCGCGTGAGCGCGGGCGGCGTGAATTTGAAGGCGGGCGCAGGCGCGTCCACGGACGTTGCGGCCGTAACCGGGCAGCATAGCGCAATGGCGGCGAGAACCGCCAAGCCCGTCCGCATCCTCAGGATATATTCAGCGATCCAGCCCAAAGCCATTTCCCTTGGTCTTTCCGTTGGATACCCGCCAGGCCGCGCCATCGCTGCGCGGCCGCGTGTACTTGTCCTTGCCGCCCCGGTCCAGGAAGAAGCCGAAGCTGCCGCGGTCGCGCCGCAGGTCGGCATGCCCCAGCGCCATCTCCGGATTCACCGTGGTGTAGAAATCGTTGCCGGCGCCGTCCTGCAATATGCCCAAGCCGTTGGCGCTGCCGCCTCCCTGGCTCATGTCCGTCGCCAGATAGGTATCATCGCCGCTACGGTCGTACAGGTAGCCCCAGCCGAAATCGTGCCCGCATCCCTGGCTCACGCCCTTGGAGGCGTGCTGATCATTGCCGCCGAAATCGAGCAGGGCGCCGATGGCGATGTGCACCCCGGCCCCCTGGGCGTATTGGTGGGCCGCATAGCGATCGTCCCCGGCCTCGTCGATGAGCAGACCCAGGGCGTACCAATAACCGGATCCCTGCCCGAAGATATCCGCCAGGTAAACGTCGTTGCCGCCGCCGTCGCGCAGCAGCCCGATGCCGCCGCCGAAATCCGGGGAGAAGCCGGTGGCGAAGCCCTGCACCATCTGGATGTAATGATCCGAATAACGGAGATCATCCTTGAAGGTCGGCCGCGCCAGGTAGCGGTCATCGCCGGCACGGTCCAGGATGGCGCCCAGTCCCCGCGTGGAGCCCGCCCCTTGGGACATGAGGCTGGCGGAATACATGTCGTTGCCGCTTTCGTCCTGGAGAATGCCCATGCCGAAGAAGCCGAACCCCAGCGAGGCGCAGCGGCCCTCGTAGGCATCGTGACCGGCCGCGTCGAACAGGGAGGCGTACCCGAACAGACCCGCGGCCCAGGCGAAATTGGACCCCAGATAACGGTCCGCGCCGGCCAAGTCCGCGATCAGGGAAACCCCCAGGTTACCCGCCCCCAGATGGAGGCTGTCCTTGGAGAGGTACAGATCGTCGCCGCCCCCGTCCACCACCAGGGTGAAGGAACCCGGTTTGCCCGGCCCCTTGAAGAGGTACTCATCATCGCCGCCGGGATCGATCCATATCCCCTGCCCAACCGTGTACCGGTCCGCTCCCGGTCCACCCACCTTGACGGGGAAATCCTTGCCGCCCTCGGCCTTAAGACGCGCCCCGGCTTCCTTGGCGCGGCCCGCGCGCACTTCCCCGATCAGCCAGGTCTGCAATCTCCAGGCCGCGGCGGCCGCCCGCGATAGCCCTTCGCGGCGCAGTCGGCCCGCGAGTTCCATGATGCGGTGCGAACGCGCGTCATCCGCCTGGCGTTGCAATTCGTTCTCGACCGGGGTCCGGGTGGTGTCTTCCTCTTCCTGGAGGAAAAGTCCCGGGGCCTCCCGGTATAAGAAGGCGGCCTCCTCAGGGGTAAGGCCGGCCTGATGCTCCTTGAGTCCGGATTTGATCTCCGCGAAGTCCCGCTCGGGGCGGAAGCTGTCGACGGGAGCCGCGGAAACCGGCGCATCCAACAGAGGCCACAGGGAATCGGGGTGGACCGGCAGTCTGCCGGATGCCTGGGCCGTGCGCGACAGTATCTCCGCGGTTACCCCCTCCAGGCGGAAAGGCTCGCGCAGCACGGATTCCACCCGGGAAAGCCGGAAAGCATCGGGTTTGGCCGAGGGAGGCAGCATGGAGATGTCGCGCTGGCTCACATTGTTGGGGTCCAGCATCAGCGCCCGGACCGAATCCAGCTCCAGCAAATCGGCAGCGGACAGGGCCGCCCCAAGTGCGCCCGCCAGGCCTACCGCCATGCGGAGCAAGCGCATTATAGGCCCAACTGCTTCTTTAGGGAGCCCACGTCGCGGCCCTGGCGCAGAAGATCCTTCAGCAGCAGATTCAGGCGGCGGCGCCCCAGATCATGGGTACTGGCCTGGATAGGGGTCTGGCCGTTGAGGGCGTCCAGGGAGGTATGCAGCCACAGGTCCTGGGACTCGGCGCTTTCGCCCGGCGACGATTCCACCATGCCCTCTTCGGGAGGGCTCACCGACTCGCCCAGGCGGCTGCGCAGCCAATCGCGCACGTGGGCGCGGAAGGCGGGGTCGGATACGGTAACCAGCAAGCTACCCCCCTTGGTCTCCAGGCGGGCCAGCCGCAGGAACTTATAGCGCAATTCCCATTGGCCGGCGCCGGTGGCGCGCACGTCCTGGGCTTGCGCCAGGGCCGACAACAGGGCCTCGCGGCTGCGCATGGCGAGGTTGAAAGCCAAAGCGGGAGGCTCCGCGGCCGACGGGCGCGCTGGGCGGCCCACGGGCGAATCGTAGCGCTCGGCCCGCCATAGCGCCAGGAATGCGCCGCCATGCCGACGCCATTCGTCGCAATGCACGTCGGGTCGCAGGGTGACGGAAGTCTTCACGCCCAGTTCGCGGCAGCCCGCGCGGAATAGCGCGTCCAGGCGCGTAGCGGCGGCGGTATCCGGCGGGGCGGATCCATCGGAGAAGGCCAAAGCGGTGTGGCCGCAGAATTCGCGTCCGCGGAAGGGTAGTACGCGGGTAAGCACGCCTTCGCCCGCCTCGGGCATGCGTCCATTGTGGAAAACCACGTGGGGCTTGAGATTGCCCAGGTTGATGAGGCGCGCGGTGCGCGCGTTACGCTCTTGTACGCGATAGAACCACAGCGGTGAATAGGACCATTGCATCAAATCATGCGCCAGGCGGAGATCCTTGCCTTCCAGCTCGCGCGCGGTCCGCAAGATGGGCCGAGCGTCGGAATACTGCACGAAGTGATCCCAGAAGAAATTCTCCACGATGGAGCGGCCGTATTCCGGATCTTCCATAAGCAGGTCGTGGGGATAGTCCTCCTTGGCGAGCTTTTCCCAGTAGGCCTGGTAAAGGGATCGCAAAGGGAACAGGGCCATGGAAAGCTCGTGCAAGCCGTGGCGGAAGGCATGGTAGAGGGCGGCTTCGGCATTCTGATCCCCCGGAGTTCCCGTCCCCTCTGCGCCCGCGGTTTCTGCGCCCGATGCTTCGTCGGCGCCGCGCAGCGGGTCGGCATAGCGGCCGCAGCACTCCAGGTACGGCTGCGTATTCCCGCAAATACAACTATTTCTTAACTTGCTTGCATCCATGCCGGGGATCGGGACCTGCCATTTCGAGGTCCACCCATGATAATCTAGCTAAACAACCGGCGGCAACCGCGCCGGTCCGGACGCGGAGGCGGGCCTAAGAACATGCGAATAGGGATATTCGACTCCGGTTTCGGCGGACTCTCCATCTACCGGAGCATTCGCGCGCGGCTGCCGCAATACGACTACGTCTACCTGGGCGACAATGCGCGCACTCCGTACGGCAACCGCTCCTTCGACGCCATCTACCGCTTCAGCAAGGAATGCATTGATCATTTGTTCGCCCAGGATTGCAAACTGGTCATCATCGCCTGCAACACCGCTTCGGCCAAGGCCCTGCGCACGCTCCAGCAGAAGGCCATGCCCGCGGAGCATCCCGACCGCAAAGTGCTGGGCATCATCCGGCCCTCGGCCGAAGCCCTGGCCGACTATCCCCGCGACCGCAGCGTGGCCCTGTGGGCCACGGAAGGCACGGTCAAGTCGGGCAGCTTTCCCATGGAACTGGAGAAGCTGGCGCCCGGCCTCCGGCTCATCCAAAAGGCATGTCCGCTGTTGGTGCCGTTGGTCGAAGCCGGGGAGTTGAGCGGAGCCGGCATCGATCATTACCTGGGTAAATATTGGCGCGAAACCGTTGCCGAAGGCGGCCAGGATATCGGCGCCCTGTTGCTGGCCTGCACGCATTACCCTTTGCTCTACCCACGTATCCGCGCCCTGGTGCCGCCGGAAATCGACATCCTGGTACAAGGCGATATCGTGGCTCCCAGCCTGGTGGATTACCTCGCGCGCCATCCCGAGGTGGAGGGAGCGCTCAGCCGGAACGGGTCGCAACGTTTTCTCACTACCGATCAAACCGAGGGTTTCGATCGCCTCTCCGAAGCCTTTTTAGGACACCCCGTCGCGTCGGAAAAAGTCGAAATCTGAGCCAAATTAGCGGATTTCCGTTGACGGTTTCTCCGGTTTATCCCTATATTGACCCACTACCAAGGGCCTAAAAAGCCCATGATCACGCTTTTGCCGAGAACCGGAAAATCCGGTTTTCGCGCGCCTGAGGCGCGTCCCCAATTTTCATCCGAAAGGTCCAGCATATGTTGAGCACGGGAAATTGGCAGGACTACCGCGGCAAAGGCGAAGGGGTGTTGATCCATCTGGACTCCGCCAAGCAGCATAACTTGCCCGTGCGCGAGCCTTTGGATGATAAGGGATTGCCGATTCCGGACCCGAATTACGAGACGGGAACCTACGGATTCCTGCAATGCGCCAATGCCAAGACCCGCTTGGCCACCATGAAGAACCGCCGCCGTTATTTCCTTTTCGGCACCCGTTACCAAGGCCTGGTGGAAGCCTACCGCGGGAAATTCCTGATCATCGGCTATATGCGCCTGGACCAGATCTTGGAAGTGCGCAAGCGCCACGTGCATAAGTGGATGGAACAGCAGGCAGCGGGCGCTCCCGCGCCGGAATGCATGGACATGGATGAATGCTATTCATTCCAATCCACCGACATGAATTTCTACGCCCCCGAGGATTGCTTCGAACTCAGCGAAGAGCTGATGCAGAAGTGGGGTTATAAGGGAAAGGTCACCAAGCAGATGAAATTGACCTTCACCGAAGAGAAGCTGCAGGTGATCCTGGAACACTTCAAGGCGAGAAGCCCGAAGAACACGGAGTACATCGCGGCCGCGAAGGAATTGGAAGAGATTATATCGGCTGCGAAGGCGAAGGAAACGGCGAAGGAAGAGGGCTGGTAAAACAAGCAGGTCTAAGGTTTAAGGTCTAAGGAAAATGCCCCTAGCTTAAACCTTAGACCTTAAACCTGGATTTCAAATTCAGGCCTTCCCGTACTTCTTCAACAACGTATTGACCCGGTCCAGAAGCTCCTGCTTCCCGAACGGCTTGGTGATATAGTCCTCGGCCTTCATCACGTGCAGGCCCACCATCAAATCCACCGATTTGTTATTGCTGGTCAAGAAGGCGATGGGGACCTTGGCCAGGGGCGCCTGCTCACGCAGCTCCCGGAAGATATCGAAGCCGTCCACGTTGGGCATCACCACATCGAGCAGGATCAGGTCCGGCAATATCTCCAGGGCCGTGGCCACGGCGGATTCGGGCTCGGTGACGACGGTGACATCGTGCTTTCCCAGTTCGAGCACCAGCTTGACCAGGTCAGCGATATCGCGCTCGTCGTCTACGCAGAGTATCTTCGCCATGCGACGCCCCTTTCCGAGCCTATCCCTTAGCCAGTTCGCGCGGGAGCCAGTCCCAATAAAAGTAAGTTACCGCGCATCCGATGATAAGGCCCGCCAAATCCAGGCCGGTGGCCGCGACGGCCATGTATTCTAGATCCAAACCCACCATGCTCAAGACCATGGAAAGCATCATCATGAAGCTGGCGACGTAGTACAGTTTGTACAGGGGCCGCTTCTTGCGCGCCGCGCCGAAGATGCGGCTGAGGGACGCGACCACCAGGAACGTGACGATGAAGGTCAGGTGCAGGATGACGATGGTGATGGCGGAAATCGAAACCATGCCGCCCTCAGTCCACGCTCATCATGGTTCGGTACAGCGCGTAACACAATGCGGAAAAGGCCAACCCGCCGGCGCAGATGATGGCGGGCGCAAGGTAGTGGGGTATGCCGTGGACCAGATGTAAGGTGCGCAGCAATTCGGTTACGAGACCGGTGACCAGAACGGCCAGGGCGATTTGCAGGTAGCGGTAGGGCGGCCCCTTGGAGAATTTCATCCGGTAGAATTTGGCGATGAGGGTGAGGTAGAACCCCACCACCGCGAAGAGGAGCGAGGAGAGTACCATGCCCACCGCGTTAAGCGTAGCCAAGCCTATTTGCCCTTCTTCTTGCCGAAGGCCGAGAAGGCTTCCACGAAGGTATCCGCATCGGTCTTCACCGGCGAACCGCTCATCACTCCCTGGCGTCCCACGAACTTCTCCATGATCTCGATGCCGTTCTTGGCGATCAGGAACTGGCGGATGTCCTTGGCATGCTGGCTGCCGCGCATCTTGAGCACGAGGATGGCCTTGGAGATGGCGCTGTCGATTTCGACGTAGCGGAGGATGAAGTAGTTGTCCGCGATGAAGGGCGCCTGCGACAGGCTGCTGGTGTCGCCCAGCAGGTTGCTGTTCTCGCGCAGCAGCAGCGAGGTGATGCCCTCGCGCTTAAGGCTGGTGATGAAATCATATTCCATCTCGCGGAGGGAATCGGACTCCTCGGCCGCGTATTCGAAGTGGGTCAGGGAATCGACCAGGCAGCGCTTGATACCCATCTCGTCGATGAGGGTTTCCAGGCCGCCGCCCAGCTCTTCCACTTCGCTGGCCACGGTGGACGGATCGGAGAAGATGATCTTGAGCATGCCCTGCTCTTCGAACTTCTTGAGATCCCAACCGAAGTTGAGCGCGTCGTGGTAATACTGGCTGGGGAACTCCTCGAAGGTGAGGATGAGGCCGGGCTCCTGGAACTTTTCGATGCCGTTGACGATGAACTGCATGCCGAGGGTGGTCTTGCCGGTGCCCGGCGCGCCTTCCACTACGGTGGCGCTGCCTTTGACCACGCCGCCGCCGATCATCTTGTCCAAAGCCTCGATCCCGAATGGAGCTCGTTCCAGCATGATTCTCCTTAGGTCCTAACGTTTCCCGATGACGGTCAGCAACACGGCCTTCTGGGCATGCAGGCGGTTTTCCGCCTCGTCGAAGCACACGCAACGGGCCGAGTCCATCACGTCCTGGGTTATCTCCTCGCCGACGTGGGCGGGCAGGCAATGGGTCACCAGGCAATCGGCCGGGGCCTTGGCCACCAGTTCCGCGTTCACCTGCAATCCCGAGAATTGTTTTTTCTTGGTCTCGGCCTGGGCCTCTTCGCCCATGCTCACCCAGACATCGGTATAAATGCAATCCGCCTTGGCTACCGCCTCGGAGGCGGTATGCGTAACGGCATAGCTGCCGCCGTTCTTCTTGAATACGGGATCCAGGGTCTTGAGCACTTCCGGATTCTGCTCGTAACCTTTCGGGCACGCGAGCACGAAATGCATGCCCAGGTGCGCGGCCAGTTCGGCCAGGGAGTTGGCTACGTTGTTGCCGTCGCCCACGAAAGCCAGGCGCAGTCCGGAAAGCTTGCCGCGCTTTTCCATCAAGGTCTGGCCCAGGGCCAGGGCCTGGCAGGGATGATGCAGGTCGGTCAAAGCATTGATGACCGGGATGGTCGCCCACTTGGCGAGGTCAGTCACCATCTTATGGCTGAAGGTGCGCGCCACGATGACATCGATCCAACGCGAAAGGCAGAGCGCGACGTCTTTGACCGATTCGCGGTTGCCGATGGAGATTTGCCCGGGATCAAGATTGATGGCTTCCCCGCCGAGCTGGACCATGCCCGCCTCGAAGGTGACGCGGGTGCGCAGCGAAGGTTTCTCGAAAATCATGGCGGCCGTACGGCCCTTGAGGGCATCGCTCGGGCCCATCGACTTGTACTCGGTTTTGATGGCCGCGGCCAAGGCGAGAACGGACTCGAGTTGGCTCCGGTCCAAATCCAGCAAGGTGTTGAGGTGCTGAGGCTTGGATTGGCTCATGTTACCTGGTGGAAGGGGAAGTGGAATATCCGGTGATTATAGGTTAATCGAAGCCACGGGAACAACCGGTTTCCGGGGCAATATGGCATAAATCTTATAAATAATAAAAGCTAATTTTAACCCCGCCATGAGCGCATCCGCCGAGACCGTTCCCTGCTTCGGGAAAATCAACCTGTTTCTGGAAATCCGCGATCGCAGGCCGGACGGCTACCACAATCTGGGCACGCTGTTCCAGACCGTGGATTGCGGCGACCGGCTGAGTGCCGAGCCCGCCGATTCTCTCACCCTCGCGGGCGGCGATGGCATCACGGCTTCGCCGGAAGACAACCTGGTCATCAAGGCCGCCAAGCTGCTGCGCGCATCCTTTCCGGAGCGGGTACGGGCGGATATGGGGATGCATTTTTCCCTCGCCAAAATCCTGCCTACCGGCGCCGGGCTCGGCGGCGGCAGTTCCAACGCGGCGGCCGCCTTGCAATTGTGCAATCGTATCTGGAAACTCGGACTCACCGAACAGGAATTGCTCCCCGTCGCCGCCAAGTTGGGGGCCGACGTGCCCTTCTTCCTTTTCGGCGGCTGCTATTTCGGGGAAGGCATCGGGGAAAAGCTGCAAGCCGCCCCGGATCCCTATCCGTTCCACATCGTCATCGGCACGCCCCAATGCCGCGTCGAAACCGGCTGGGCCTACGGCCAGCTGGATCCCAAGCGGAAACAGGAATGGGCGCGCTTCAAGGCCCTGTACGTGACCTACTTCGAGGACTGGGAGTTCTATCAGGTGATGCGCAATGACTTCGACGCCCCCATGCGCAAGCACTTTCCCCAGATCGATGCGTTGTCCGGAAAGATGCACGCATTCGGTCCGATCAAGACTTTGCTGAGCGGGAGCGGAGCAAGCGTGTTCAGCCTGTTCCGGGAGAGGGGCAAGGCAGAGGAATGCCTAGCAGCGATCAAGGCGGAGTGCAGGTTTTCCTGCGTGGCGGAGTTCGCGAGCTGACAAGACCGTTTTGGAGTAAGACCCAAAGAACTTGATAAGGCAGTCCCCGTTCCAGCATACCGTTTGGCGTCGGGCGTCGGGCGTAAAACTTTTTCCGCACTCTGCGGCCGCAGAAAACCGGTGTAACGGCACGCTATAATTTCCGGTTTTCGCGCCCGACGCCCGACGCCCGACGCCCGACGGTATGCTTCTCCAAGCCTGTGCCCCTCCAAATCCTTCTAAATTCCCCCAATTCCGCCTCTTATCCGTTGTCTCCCCCCGCAATTCTTCCTACATTTCCGCGCCCATCGGTGGGGCGTCGTCAAGTGGTAAGACAACGGTCTTTGGCTCCGTTATTCGCAGGTTCGAATCCTGCCGCCCCAACCACCGATGGAGTGGCCATTTAATCGCGAGCCGTGTGGAGTTTGCGCAGCAAGCCTCGCTCGGTGAGCATAATACGTCGGGAAGACATGCCATGGCCGCATGGATACCGGCATCAGAATAGGAATCCGTCATGGCAGCCCCTAAGATCGCCCTCAGCGCCAAGAAGCGCGTCAAGTCCACCAAGTCCTTCCTCAACGTGATGCGCAAAGAGGGCCGTTGCCCCGCCATCATCTACGGCCTCGACAAGGAGCCCGAGTTGGTGGAAGTCACCGCCGTCGACATGCGTCCGCATCTCGCGCAGCGCAACCACGTCATCGACTTGTCCATCGCCGACGGCAGCTCCCAGCAGGTGCTGATCAAGGCCGTCGAGCGCGACCCCATCCGCAAGGACCTCGTCCACATCGACTTCCTGCGCGTGGACAACGAGCATTCGGTAGTCGTCAACGTTCCCGTGCTCACGTTCGGCATGCCTTACGGCGTAAAGACCGAGGGCGGCGTGTTCTCCGTGATGAAGAAGTTCGTCAAGCTGCGCGCCAAGGTGCAGGACATCCCCGAGAAGTTCGAAATGGACGTCTCGGAAATCCGCTCGGGCACCATCATCTACGTCAAGGACCTGAAGTTCGAGAAGGGTACCTTCGTCACCCCCGGCAAGACCGCCCTGTACGGCGTGACCACCGGTAAGGCGGAAGAAGAAACCCCGGTCGCCGCAGCCGCTCCCGCGGCCGCCGCTGCGCCTGCCGCCGCCGCAGGCAAGCCCGGCGACAAAAAGGAAGAGAAGAAGGACGACAAGAAGGACAAGAAGTAAGCCGTGCACATCCTCCTGGGGCTCGGGAATCCGGGCCCCAAGTACGATCGCACCCGCCACAATATCGGCTTCGATTTCGCCGATCGCGTGGCGGAGGCTTTGGGCGCGGGCTCATGGAAGACCGAGTCCAAGAGCCTCGCCTGCCGTGTCACCCTTGCCGGCAAACCTCTGCTCATCGCAAAGCCCATAACCTTCATGAATCTTTCCGGTGAGGCCGCCCAGGGCCTGCTGGCCTTCTATAAGGTCTCCCCCCGTAACCTGATCGTTGCCGTAGACGATATCTACCTGGACATCGGAGCCGTCCGCATCCGGACCAAGGGCAGCCATGGGGGCCACAACGGTCTGCGCGATCTCATGGAGCATTGCGGCGACGAGTTCACGCGGATACGCATTGGCGTGGGGCCCTTCCCGCCTGAGCAGGACCGCGCCGATTTCGTACTGCGCAAGTACGGCCAGGAGGAGGCGAAAGTACTGGATTCGGTACTGACCCAGGCCAAAAGCATAGTAGAGACCGGCTTGACCCAAGGTTGGGAGCGCGCGGGATCTGAATTCAACCGTCGCGGCACGCCTTAATATCAGCGGCGTGGCCGCCGGCCATTGCAGGCCAAACCCCGTTATTTTATCTTTTTCGGAATACGGTGCCGTGCGCGCCCGCCTTTGAGGTGGGACCCAAACCGCGCGGATACCGGCCTCGGATGGGCGCCCGCACGGAAAAAGACGTATGCGGGTTTTTTTCTAGTTTGCTTAATGGAATATTGATTGCGAGCAGCGTGGAATTTGCGAAGCAAACTCCGGAGCTGCGAGCCTCACTACACTAAAAGTCAGGTATTCAGGATGCAAGAGGATTTACAGTACCTTTTAGAGCTCTCGGCGGTGGACAAGAAAGTCTACGAACTTAAGCTCACGAAGAAGGATCTGCCCGTCCGGATCCAGACCTTGAAGGATGACATTGAACGGGAAAAGGGCAACGCCGAAAAAACCGATGCTGCCATCGCCGAAACCAAGATCAAGATCACCGAGAACCAGGACCTCTCCGTTCAGGAGCAGGCCAATCTCACCGAGAGCAACAAGCGCCTGGAAGCCATCAGCACCAACCGCGAGTACGATGCGGTGCACTTGGAAATCGCGACCCACAAGCGCAACATCGACAATTCCCAGGCCAACGTGATCCATTTCCAGCAGATTCTCGAGAACCTGCTGAAGGAAAAGGAAGCCTCGGACACCGCCTACAAGACCGTGATGGACGCCAACGGGCCCGAACTGAACAAGCTCATCGAGGAGCTGAACGGCATCGAGGACAAGATGGCGGCGGAAACCTCCAAGGCCGACGCGCCCCGCGACAAGATCAACAAGAAGGTCCTGGCCGTGTACGACCGCGTGGTCAAGCGCCGTGGCAATCCCAACGTGATCGCGGCCATCAACCGCAATCAAAAGGCCTGCCTGGTCTGCAACCGCACCCAGACGCCCCAACGCGTGATCGAAATTTCGAAGAAGAACTCCCTGCTCACCTGCGAAAGCTGCGGCAGCATTCTGGTCTGGAAAGAAGACTAGAGCGGAATCCCGGCGATTCCATCCGGAAATGAAAAACCCGGGCCGTAAGGTCCGGGTTTTCTTTTTATGGGATTTTCCAGTCGCCCTTTGGCGGATGTAGTTCAGCCCGGGGAGGCGGGTGCCGCGGAAGGCGGGGTCCCCGCGGCCGCGGCCTTGTCCTTGACCGTTTTGGCCAGCGACTTCGCCGATTCCACCGAGATGGCTTCGGCCATGGCGCGCAAGCGCCCTTCGCGTTCCAGCGGGGGAATCATCCCCCAATCCTCTTCGGGATCGAGCCAATTGGTTTCCGGCATGATGGCGTCGACCAAGCCGTCGAAGGCAACGACGCCCTTGGTCCCATCGATGACATGCAGACGCATGCCCTGCTTCCACGCGACCTTGGTCGACCAGGGCTTCCACCAGGTGCGCTTGGAAGTAACCGCGATGCGCTCCAACGTTCCGTAGGCAAAGTATTCGGCCTTCAGGGCCTTGGAGACCGCGCCCGGATCTTCGGGACGCGCATCGGGGGCGCGCAGCACGCCTTTGGCGTACAACATTTCCACCTGCTCGCTGGAGACGGAGGTCAATGCGCTATCGGCCCCCAACTCCCGGCGGATGCGCTTGGTGATGGCGTCGCATACCTGCGGATCGGAACCCTCGGTAAGGCCGAGGAAAGCCACGGTAGGTTTCTTGGCGGGCGCGGCCGCCGCAGCCGCGGCGGGATCCTGGGCGCGGGCATCCAGGGCCAGGAATCCGAGTCCGAGGGACAGCGCAAGCAAGGTTTTGAGTAAGGTTTGCATGCCCTTATTATCGGCCTTTGAACGGCGGAAGTGAAGGTGCGTAGGACCGATTTTCGGCAAGAGCTATGGGAGAACTTGAAGTGAAACTTGGAGCAGCGGCGGAGGAGTAGGCATAGCGCTAGGCGTCGGGCGTCGGGCGTCGGGCGTTAAGAAAATGCGCGCATTATTCTTAACGCCCGACGCCTAGGGGCGCTTCGCCCCGTACGCCCGACGCCCGACGCTGTCGCGCAGATTCGCTCAATGGATCTGCCGGCCCTTCCCCGCCCCGGACAGCTCTTACTTCAGCCCGAACTTCCGATGAATCTCGTCCAACGAGAACCGCACCACGATGGGCGCGCCAGCCGGAGACACGTAGGGATTCTGGGTCGCGAAGAGGCTGTCGATGAGGGCGGCCACCTGGGGATAGTCCAGGTGATCGCCCAGCTTCACCGCCGCCACGCGGGCATAGACGCGCGCCAGGCGTTGCTGGAATTCCTCGCCGCGCGGTGCGGGACCCATGCCGGCGCGTTCGGGACGCAGCAGGCCTTCGAGCATTTCGTGGACTACGCGCCGGCCCTGGTCGGGCTTGACTTCCATGGGCAGGCCGCGCAATTGGAAGGCGTTGCCCCCGAACGATTCCAGATCGAAACCCAGCGCCTGCAGCCGATCGATGTGCTCTTCCAGGAAGACGCTATCGGCAGGAGGCAGTTCCAGCACTTCGGGGAAAAGCAATTGCTGGGAAGAGAAACGACCCGCCTGGTTCATCTCCTCCAGGGCCTTTTCGAACAGTACCCGCTCATGGGCGGCCTGCTGATTGACCATCATCAATCCGCTCTCGACGCCGAAGAGGATGAAGCCGTTGTGCAATTGCAGGAAGGGGACGTCGGAAGCGCGGGTCTTTACGGCGCCGCCGGGTCCGGGCTCTTCTCCCGGGAAGAAGCGGGATACCGGTCCCTGCGCGCCGGCGGCCGCCGCCGGGAACAGGCGAATCTGGTTGTGGGCCTCGGGGCCTTGCCCCCGCCCCAGTAACGTGTCGGTTACCTTGGCGCGCGGGAAGCCCTCCCCGGAGGAATCACCGGGCTCGGCGGGGTTGGAAGCGGGAGGAACGAAGCGGAAGGCCGGGGCGAGATCGGGCCGACGGGGCGGTCCCGGCTCCCCGAGATCGGTAGCCAACTCCAAGGGTCCGGGAGCATATGCGGAGGGATCGGCGGAATCGGGGGAAGCGCCGGATGCGAAACCGGGCGCGGCCTGCTGCGGTTCGGACAGGTCCAGCGAGGGCATGTCGGCGACCTTGCGGAGCGAGACCTTTACCGCCTGGGCGATGGACCAGAAGATGCGGCTTTCATTGAGGAAGCGGACTTCCTTTTTGGTGGGATGGACGTTCACGTCCACCTCTTCGGGAGGCAAGGTGAGGTACAGGGCCGCCATGGGAAAGCGCCCGGGGGGCAGCACGTCGTAGCTTTGCGCCAGGGAACGGGCAATGAGGCCGCTTTGGATGGCGCGGCGGTTGATGAAGAAATACTGGTGGGTGGAACGCAGGCGCGCCTGCTGCGGAACGCAGATGAAACCTTCCACATGGATGGCTCCGCGACCGGCCAGCGGTCCTCCCGCGCCGTTAAGCCCGTCGGTCCAATCGACCGGGATCAGTTCTCCGGCGATATTGAATCCCAACACTTCGCCCACGCGATGCTTGAGGGTTCCTTCGGTGAGGTTGAGCAGCTCGCGGCCTTTGTCGATAAGCTTGAAGGCCGCGCCGGGATGGGCCAAGGCCACGCGGCTGACCACGTTGGCGATGCGGGCGGCCTCGTTCTTGCCGGAGCCCATGAATTTGCGCCGCGCCGGGCTGTGCATGAACAGGTTCCGCACCGTGATGGTGGTACCGGGGTTGCGCGCCACCTCGCGGCTGCCCATCTCCTGCGAATCGGAAACGGTGATGGCGATGCCGGTGGCCTCGGCGGCATGGCGGGTTTCGATAGTGAGTTCGGCCACGGCGGCCATGCTGCACAAGGCCTCGCCGCGGAACCCATAGCTGGCCACGTATTGCAAATCGTCGGCTTCGAGGATCTTGCTGGTGGTATGCGGCAGCCATGCGTTTTCGGCATCGGCGCGGACCATGCCCTTGCCGTTGTCGCTCACGCGGATGAGATCGAGACCGCCTTCTTCGATGGCAATGGCGATCTTGGTGGCACCCGCGTCCAAGGCGTTCTCGATAAGCTCCTTGACCACGTTGGCGGGTCGTTCGATGACTTCGCCCGCGGCGATTTTATGGATGGTGGCGGGCGCGAGACGGTGGATGATGGCGGTCATGGGGATGCTAAACTTAGGATTTCGCGGAAGCCCCCAGGTAGCGCCGGCGGCGCTTGAGAGTGTGCCCGAGGCGCCCATTTTAAGGGATTCCAGCCTTATCCATATTGTCCCTATCAGTTTTATATGTTATATTCCTGAAATGAAGGTGACGTCGAAATCGATGTATACGTTGCACTTCCTGACCGCCTTGGCCATCAAGAGCAAAGAGTGGCCTTCCAAGCCCATTCATCTGCGCGAAATCGCCAAGGAATACAACATCCCTTTCAAGTTCCTGGAGCAGATCGCCATTCTCATGAAGAGCGTGGGGCTGGTGCGCGGGGCGCGCGGGAAGCTAGGCGGTTACCAGTTGGCGGACCTGCCGGAGAACATCACCCTATCGCGCGTGATTCGCGCCACCGAGGGCGAGATACTGCCCTGCGCCGAGATCGAGGGAGGTAACGGCGTAGTTACCTCGCTGCTGCACCGGCATTTCCAGGAAGGCCGCGAACTGGTCGACCGCAAGCTGGAATCGGTGACGCTGGCCCAGATCGCCGAAAAGGCCAAACAACAATTGGAACCCGTTCCCATGTACTACCTATGAGGCCGCATGACCGCCGATAAGACCATACCATCCGGACCAAGGGGCGCCTTGGACGCCCCTGCCGACGAAGGCGCCGCGGCACCGGGAACCTTGCTCGCGTTCGCGCAGGAGTTGGATCGTGAATTCGCGCCCCTTACTGCGGACGAGCGCCTGCGCAAATCCTTCGCCATGTTCGGCAAGGAACTGATCGCAACCACCTCCTTCGGCCGGGACGCGGGACTGTTGCTGCACCACATTTCCCGTCTCTCGTTGGACCTGCGGGTATTCTTCATCGATACTTCTTTCCATTTTACGGAAACCCTGGCCTACCGCGACACGCTCACCTCGGCCTACAAACTCGACCTGCGCGAGTCGCGCTCCTTTGAGCCGGACAACCGGCGTTATGCCGCCGCCAAGGATGGGCACCTGGTGATTTCGGATACCACCGCCTGCTGCGCCATCAACAAGGTGGGCGTTCAGGCCGCCTTTCTGGGGCGCAGCGATGTGCGCGCATTCCTGACGGGGCTGCGCCGCGATCAGAGCGATTCGCGTTCGCATACGCCTTTCGTGCACGTGCAGAAGGGCAAGCTGAAGATTTGCCCGTTCGCGGATTGGCCCGCGGACGACGTAGAGATGTACCTGCGCTTATGGGAAGTGCCTGAACATCCCCTGGCGGCCCAGGGATATTCCAGCATCGGGTGCAGCCCGGTGACCTGCACCAGCAAGCCGCTCGATCCCAACGACCCCAGATCGGGAAGATGGGTGGGCGAGGCGAAGACGGAGTGCGGCCTGCATCTGGATTACGAGCCGTAGCATGAAATACCATAGCGACCTCACCGAACTTATCGGCAGCACCCCGTTGGTGCGCCTCAACAAGGTCGTACCGCATCACGATGCCCTGTTCCTGGCCAAGTTCGATAACCGCAACCCCGGCGGATCGGTCAAGGATCGCATCGCCCTGCATATGCTGCAAGAGGGCGAGAAGGCGGGCAAGCTCAAGCCGGGCATGACCATCGTGGAGCCCACCAGCGGCAATACCGGTATCGCGTTGGCCTGGATCGCGGCCGTGCGGGGCTACAAAGCGCTGCTGGTGATGCCGGAATCGATGAGTGCGGAACGGCGCAACCTGCTGCAGGCCTATGGGGCCGAGCTGGTGCTGACGCCGGCCCACCAAGGCATGGCCGGGGCCATCGAGAAGGCCAAGGAATTGGTGCGCTCGCGCAAGGATTGTTTCATGCCGGGCCAGTTCGAGAATCCCGCTAATCCGGATGCGCACCGCCGCTTTACCGCCGAGGAGATCTGGAAGGATACCGAGGGCAAGGTGGATGTGGTGGTAGTGGGCGTAGGCACGGGCGGTACCATTACGGGCGTGGGCGAAGTGCTCAAGGCGCGTAAGCCTTCCATCCATATGGTGGCCGTCGAGCCGGCGGCTTCGCCGGTGCTGAGCGGCGGCAAGCCTTCGCGGCATGATATCCAGGGCATCGGGTCCGGGTTCGTGCCCAAGGTGCTTAACCCCAAGGCTTTCGACGAAATCATCAGGGTGACCGACGAGGATGCCTTGGCCATGGCCCGCCGCCTCGCCCGCGAAGAGGGCATTCTGGCGGGTATCTCGACGGGGGCCAACGTAAAGGCCCTGTTCGAGGTAGGCAAGCGCCCCGAGATGAAAGGCAAGACCCTGGTGACCTTGGCCTGCGACAGCGGGGAGCGTTACCTGAGCACCATGCTCTACGGAGGCTGACCGCCGTGGCCATTTTCAGCGATACCCAAATGCGGCGCTACGGGCGCCATCTGAGCCTGCGCGAAGTGGGCTTCAAGGGTCAGCAAAAGCTGCTGGCATCCAAGGTCCTATGCGTGGGCGCGGGCGGGCTGGGCTCCCCTGCCCTGTACTACCTGGCCGCGGCCGGGGTAGGCACCATCGGCATCGCCGAGGGCGACGTGGTGGACGAGTCCAACCTGCAACGCCAAATAATCCATTTCACCGAGGACGTGGGCCGGCCCAAGCTGGAATCGGCGCGGGAGAAAATCGCCAAGCTCAATCCCGACGTGAAGGTGGTGGAACATCCCGGTTACCTGACGGCGGACAATGCCGTGGGGATAATCTCGCAGTACGATTTCGTGCTGGACGGGACGGACAATTTCCCGGCCAAGTTCCTGATCAATGACGCGTGCGTAATCGCGGGAAAACCGTTTTCCCATGCGGGCATCCTGCGCTTCGAAGGGCAGATCATGACGGTGGTTCCCGGCAAGAGCCGCTGCTACCGCTGCCTGTTCAAGGAACCGCCTCCCGCGGCGGCCGTGCCCAGTTGCGCCGAGGCCGGAGTGCTGGGCGCCATCGCGGGCGTGCTGGGTACCTTGCAGGCTACCGAGGCGCTGAAGGCATTACTGGGCAAAGGCGATTTGCTGACGGATCGGTTGATGATTTTCGATGCGCTGGCGATGCGCTTCCGGGAGATCAAGGGGAAGCGTGATCCGGGATGCGCGGTATGCGGGGACAACCCGACGATCACGAAGCCGGTGGATTACGGACCCCCGCCGGCCTGCGAAACCCCTTGATTTAATAGCCGCTAAACCAGCACTTCTCGGATCTTCCCCACCAGCGCCGTCATGGAGAAGGGCTTCTGGATGAAGGCCCGTCCCCCATCGGCCACGTCCTGGCGGAAGGCCGCGTCCTGGGTGTAGCCGGACATGAAGAGGACGCGCAGGGTGGGCATGATCTTGCCCATGGCGTCGGCCAATTCCTTGCCGCCCATGCCGGGCATCACTACGTCGGTGAGGAGCAAGTGCACGGGCTGGGGATATTTTTCCGCCAGGCTCAGGGCTTCCTTGCCTTGGCGGGCTTCGAGGACCATGAAGCCCTGCTGGCCCAACAGCTCGCGCACGATGCCGCGCACCTCGTCGTCGTCCTCGACCACGAGTACGGTTTTGGGCACGAAGGAGGAGGCGCGCATGGCCTTCTTGACTTCGATCTCCTCTTCGGGTTCCTCTTCGGTAATGGGCAGGTAGACCGAGAACACGCTGCCCTTGTCGACTTCGGTTTCCACCAGCACGCAGCCCAGGTTCTGGGTGATGATGCCGTAGACGGTGGATAATCCCAGGCCTGATCCCTTGCCCTTGTCCTTGGTGGTGAAGAAGGGATCGAAGATATGCGGCAGGGTATCGATACCGATGCCGCGGCCCGAATCGGCCACGGTGATGCGCAGATGGGGGCCGGCATGCACCTTGCCGTAAGCCCCGGGGATTTCGCCGGTGAGCCCTACGTTGCCGGTGGATATGACCAGGCTACCGCCCGCGGGCATGGCATCGCGCGCGTTGACCACCAGGTTCATGAGCACCTGCTCCATCTGCACCGGATCCATGCGCACGCATCCCGCATCTTCGTCCATGCTCAAGGAGAGCTCGATATTCTCTTCCAACAGGTGGCGCAGCATCCGTTCCATCGAGGTGATGACGAAGTTGGGATGGATGACCTTGGGCTGGGGGATTTCCTGGCGGCTGAACGCCAGCAACTGGCGGATGAGGCCCGCGGCGCGGTCGCTGCCGTTAAGGATTTCCCCCACTTCGCGGCGCACGGGATGATCGGGCTCCAGGCGCAACAGCATCAACTCGCAATAGCCCATGATGGCGGCCAGCAGGTTGTTGAAATCGTGGGCGATGCCCCCGGCCAGGCGGCCCACCGCTTCCAGCTTCTGCGATTGCCGTAATTGCTCTTCCTTGGCGCGCAGGGCGTCTTCGGAACGGCGCGCTTCGGTGATGTCGGTAACCGCGCCGATCCATTTGAGCGGGACTCCGTTATGGTCCCACATGGCCGTGCCGCGATCGCGCCATACCCGCCAGGAGCCGTCCTTGCAGCGGACGCGGTATTCCGAGAGGAAGGGCTGGCGGGTGCGCTGGTGCACTTCGATGGCTTCGATGACGGCTTGCTTGTCTTCGGGATGCAGCAGCCCTTCCCAACCTTCCAGGGTGCGGCGGATGAATCCGGAAGGGTAACCCAGGCGATCGTCGATGGGTCCGAACCATTCCAGTACGCCGGAGAGCATGTCCCATTCGTAGATGAGATCATTGCCGCAATCGGCCGCCACGCGCAGGCGCTCTTCGGAGCGGCGCAAGGCTTCTTCTTCGCGTTTGCGCTCGGTGATGTCCACGAAGGTGCCCATGATGCTTTCGAGCTTGCCCTCTACGGAGAGGATGGGCGCGCCGTAGACGATCATGCGGGTGCGCCGGCCGTAGCGCCCGATGACTTCGACTTCGTAATGCGAGCGGGTCCCCACCATGCGCCGGCCGGACTCGCGGCTGATGGCTTCCACGCTTTCGGGAGTGAAGAAATTGTGGAAGGTTTGCTCCGAAGCCATGAGATCGCCGGGCCCTTCGAGTTCCAGGTGGTCGCTCATGGCGGGATTGAGGTAGATGGTGCGTCCGTCGATGCGGATATGCCAAATGCCCACCGGGCTGCTTTCGGCGAGGGCGCGATAGCGCATTTCGCTACGCTGCAATTCGAGCTTGGCTTCCTGCTTGAGGCCTTCCAGTTCGGCGCGGGTCTGACGCAGGGCTTCGGCGGTGCTACGCTGCTGGTCGCCCCGCACCGTGGCCTCGCGGCGCAACTGCGATAGGTGACGCGCGCGCGCGCGCCAGCGCCAGGCAAAAACGCCGTTGACGCCCAGGCTGATGACGGCGAGCGCCAGCCAGAGATCCATCCCGGAGGAACCTTTCTCCCGGTATTCACACCGACGGCATCAGCCGCCGGTCCAGGCCCGGGCCACCACCTTCCAATCCCCGCAGGACCCAACGAGGGAGGGCCGGGGAAACAGGGAAGGGCACAAGCCCCATTGTATTATTAATGAAAGCCGAAGGCCACGCGTTTAAGCGAGCAGGAGCTGAATGCCCGTGACCATCAAAAGGCCGTAAACGAGCCAATCGAAAGCTTTTTGAGGCAGAATTCGGTTAGCGAGCCAGCCCACGGCGACCCCGACGGGAATACAGGCTAAATAGCGCAGATCCTGAAGGAGCGTGGCCGGGGTGATCAGTCCCGAAAGCGCGTAGGGCGGCACCTTCACCAGGTTGAGAACCGTGAAAAATATCGCGTTGCTGGCCACGAAGGCGGTCTTGTCGGTTTTCTGGGCCAACAGGTAGATGGCCATGATGGGCCCGGCCCCGTGCGAGATGGTGGAGGAAAATCCCGCGGCGACTCCGGTGAGCAGGGCTGCGGCCAGGGTAGGATGCCAAGCGCGCTGGGGATACCAGATGTTCCGGATGATGAGCAGGCAGGTAAGCACCAGTGCGGTGGCGCCGATGGAAACGCGCAGCAGATGTTCGGAGATATGGCTGACGAAGGCCATCCCCAGGGCCACCCCACCCAAGGCTCCCCAGAAGGGAATGCGGATCAAATCCAGTTTCCATTTTTTCCAGAACGCGGAGAGGGTGAGCAGATCGGCGAAGCAGAGCAAGGGCAGAACGATGCCGATGGCCTGGCGCGCGGGAACGGCGGTGGCGAGCAGGGGCGTGGTGAGCATGCCCAGCCCGGTGGCGAAGCCGGCTTTGGAAAGGCCGATGAGGAAGGCGCCCAGGTAGGGATAAACCCAGGCGGGGACGGAGGCGTGCATCAACGCGCGACGATCTGGGCGCGCACGGTTTCGGCGGCGGCGGAACCCAGCAGGTAGGCGATCAGCGCCAAGGCGAATTCCTCCGCGGTGCCCGCGCCCCGGGAGGTGATCACCTTGCCGTCCACGACGACGCGATCCTGCAGATAGCTTTTCACCTGCGGTCGCAATTCCCCTTCGCGCGCGGGGAAGGAAGTGATGACGTGGCCGGCGGCCACCCCGGCATCGGCCAGGAGGACCGGGGCCGCGCAGATGGCAGCGATAGGCGTGCCCGCGGCGTAGTAACGCCGGACCAGGTCGAGCACGCGGGTATCCTGACGCAGCTGGTCGGTACCGGGCCCTCCGGGAAGGATGAGGATATCGAAAGTTTCCGCCAGGCAATCGTCCAGCATGCGATCGGCCTGTAGGCGCATCCCGCGGCCGCCGGCCACGGTAAGGTCCGTCCCAGTCGAGGCCGCCACGGTTTCCACCCCGGCCCGCCGCAGCAGGTCCAGGGGGGCTACGGCCTCCAATTCCTCGAATCCTTCGGATAGGATTAACAAAGCCCTTTTCATATTTTGTCCATGTACCCTAAAATAAATACGGCGGCGCCCGAAAAGGCCGGCCAGGTGATGATGACGGACAAGATAATCAGGGCGACCGGCGAGGTCGCCGAATTGCGATTCGTACTGGTCGACGCTACCGCGGCGGCCAATGCCGTGGGCGGCTTCCACGCAGCGCATGGCTATGCGCGCGTCCTATTGGGTGAAACCCTCGTCTCTTCCCTTTTGCTGGCTTCGGGACTAAAGACCAACGGCACCGTGCAGGTGAAATTCCAGTTTTCCGGGGACTTCTCGCTGGCCACGGCGGACGCGACACCGATGGGTTTGCTGCGGGGCATGATTCCGGCCGCGGACCTGAAACGCACCGGGGATTTCGAGCCGCTGCTGGCCCCCCAGACCATGACGGTGCGCAAGCTGAACGAACGCGGTTCCCCCATTTCGGAAAGCATCGTGGAGATGCCTTCGGAATATGCGGGGCCCAACACCTCGTATTACCTGCTGCAGAGCGAACAGACCAAATCGGCGGTGGGCATCAAGGCCCAAGCCAATGCGGACGGCACGGCCCTGGATTTCTGCGGCGGTTATCTGGTGGAAGCTTTCCCCAAAGCGGATGAAAAGACCCTGGCCATCATGGAACAGGTAGTCCAGTCCTTGCCGCCCATCTCCAATTATCATCGGCCCGGCGAGGGCCTGGACCTGGGCGAGCTGCTCGCCGATTTGGCCGGACCCTTCCGGTATACGGTCCACCGGGAACTGCCCGTGCAACCCTTTTGCCCTTGTTCGTCTACGGGGGTGATGAAGGCGCTGTCCGGCCTTCCACGCGAGGAATTGGAAGACGTGGCCTTGCGGCAAGAGACCATGGAACTGCATTGCGACTATTGCCGCAAACGGTACCAGGCCACGCCCGACCAGGTGCGCGATCTGCTGGAGAAAATGGACGCCTCGCCGGAACCGGAAGAACCGGACGGGGACGCGCCCGGATCCTGAGGGGCCGGAAACCCCGCTGGGACGGGCCGTGCGGGGCCTGCGGCAAGATGCCGGAATTCCCTGCATGGACGCGTCGGCCGGTAGTCCGGGCCGGTTTTCTAGACTAGATTTAAGCACCTATCGTGTTTTTACCGGGGCCGGGAAGGGCCACGGAGTCCTGTTTCGTACACGTCCCCGCTTGGGGTCGAGGAGCGTGGAAATTGGCCACCGTTGAACGCAGTGGAGGGTTAAGGCAGTGACTTCGGAATCGAAGTCGCTTCTGCTGCTGGAATCCGATGACGGAATCCAGGAGATGGTCCAATCCATCGTGCTGGATCATGACCTGGCCATGCAGACTGCGTATAACCTCGAGGACGCCTTGCGGCTCATCGGCAAGGGCCGCACCTTCGCGTTCACCTTCAACCTTTCCCTGCTGGATGGCGACGCCCTCCCTTTCGTGCGGAAATGCAAGCAGGATTACCCCGACCTGCCCCTGATCGCCATCGTGGACGAAGAGCATCAGGCGAAGATGGTGGAATTGCTGCAAGCCGGAACCTACGCGTGCCTGCCCCTGCCCTTGCAGGTCGGCGATCTCTCCTACAACCTGAGCAAGATCATCGCCAACAACACGGAGACCTACAATCCCTTCGCCATGAAATACGAGGAGCGCATCCTCATCATGCCGAACGATTTCTCCTTGGTGATGCAGGTGGCCAAGAATCTGGTGGACGGGACCCTTCCCATCAACGAGAAGAACCGGTACCATATCATCCTCGGGCTATCGGAAATCATCAACAACGCCATCGAGCACGGCAACCTGGGCATCACTTTCGAAGAGAAGAGCGACGCCCTCAAGGCCTCGCGCTTCTATCCCCTCGCCATCGAGCGCTCGCACAAGGAACCCTTCAAGGACCGCGTGGTGACCATCCGTTCCCGCGTGTTCCCCAGCTTGCGTCGTATCGAGTATTTCGTGGCCGATCAGGGCGGCGGCTTCGATTGGCGTTCCCTGCCGGACCCCAAGGACAAGGAGAACATCCTCAACCGCAACGGCCGCGGGATCATGATGGCGCGCTACGCTTTCGACGAGATGATCTACAACGAGACCGGCAACGAGGTGACCCTGGTGGTGAATCTGGACGTGCCCTACCGCGGCCGGAGGACCTAGCCATGGCGGAATTGATTTAATGGCGGAACTGATCTAATGGCTTATCTGGCGATGGCGCGCAAGTGGCGCCCCAGGAATTTCGAGGACATGGTCGGGCAGGATCATATCGCCCAGACCATCCGCAACGCCATCGAAGGCAAGCGCATTTCCCATGCCTACCTGTTTACGGGCACGCGCGGCGTGGGCAAGACCACTTCGGCGCGTATCCTGGCCAAGGCGCTTAATTGCAAGAACGGCCCCACCCCCATCCC
>JAHFCH010000040.1 GCA_023249635.1 Fibrobacterota bacterium | reverse complement strand
CGGCTTCGGGCACGGCTTCGAGCAGGCCCATGCCGATCAGCTGGGGCGCGATGCGGGCGGAAAAGTTCGCCGGCTTGTTCGCTCCGGTGAAGGCGTATTCGGGCTTGCGCAGGCCATTGGTTTCGGGCCATGAGCCGATGGTGACTCCGCCTTCGGTGGTGCCGCTGATGCGCTTGGGTTGCAGGACGCCGCCCAATCCGGGAAGGGGGGCGCCGGTGGCGTCGCCTACCTTGACCACCATCTGGGTCAAGGGAGCGCCCGCCGCGGGAGCCAGGGCCCGGCCATTCTTGTGATGGCAGGCGGTGCAGGAGGTGTTCACGTAGTTGGGTCCCGCCTTCGCCATCAGCGTATCCCACACGGGATTGTCCGGTTCATCATGCACGCCGGTGATGAAGTCGGTGTGGTGGACGCGACGGCCGTGGACGAAGATCTGGCCGTCCTGCGGGGCCATGTTCGTCGCCAGTTCCATGAAAGGATCCTCAGGCTCGTTGGAGGTTTGTTGATGGATGGTGGTGCGGCCGCCCAACCAGGCTTCTTCGGGAATGGGATGGGAGTTTTCGCGCTCGGTGGCCCCGTCGCCGAATACGCCGACCGGGTACCAGGGCACCAGGCCGCCTTTGCCGACGACGTAGAGGAAGACCGTGCCATAGTAGTTGTCGCGGCCGGTAAGGGTATCCATGCCCGCGGGATGCTTGTCCAGGAATTGGCTGACTTCGATTTCCATGTTGTCACCCACCTGGATGGGTTTGCCGGTGCGGCCGTTGATTGTCATTTCCGTGAAGTAATGCAGCGGGTTGGCGGGATCGACATCCATGCTGATGTTCGTATTGTATTCCGCCACGGTGTTCATGCCGCGGTACCAGGCGCGGAACTCACGCGCCTTCGCGTCCAGGGGCCACAGGGTCCATTGGTCAATGCGGATTTTCTTGCCGCCCTTGGCTACCGAATCGGTAATCTGGATGGTCGCGGTGCGGTTGTCCCAGTAATGGCCCACGTAGTGGTCGTACTTGTGGAACTCGTCTTCGCGGGAATGCCGATCACGGGCCCGGTCCGAGAAGCGCGTGATGATGGAACTGGAGGACTCCAGGACGTTTTCCGCGTCCAACTTGGTCGCGCCGTCGAAGAGGGGAACCATCTCAAGCTTGCTGAAGTCGATGGTAAGTGAGGCGCCGTCCTTGAGGCGGTAAACTTGCGATGGCATCCCGCTCTTGCTGCAAGTAACGGAAACGTCGGAGGCGGCGGCCGATTTCGCCAGCGAGGCGGCGGTAGCGCCTTCCGCCTGCGCGGGAACGCCTTCGAAGGCGAAGCCGCGGCCCAGGTCCAGCATGCGCGCGCTTACGGTCCGACCATGGTACTTGACGCGGGTGAAGTACACGCCTTGGCCGCCGGGGGCCAGCTCGAATCTCTCACCCAGGCCGATGCGGCGCTGGGAGACCACGCGGCCGCGGGTGTCGAGGATTTCCAGGGAAGCGCGTTCGCCGGGGGCGAGGGGAATGCGCGAGAAGGAGAAGGCCGCGGGCGCGAAACGCGGTACGGCGATACCCACCGAGGCTGAAAGGTTGAGGTTGCCGGAGGCGTCGGATACCGATGGGGATCCGCCAGGTACCACGCAGGTTACTCCGCTGATGGGTTTGCTGCTGCCATCGACGAGCTTGAGCGTCAGGTCGGACCATGCGATTCCGGCTCCCGCGAGTGCGGGCAGCAGGATGAGGGCTGACTTGGGAATCCCCATGTGAAACCTCCAACAGTGGGTCAGAAACGGTACGCCGGTTTTCACCCTCTAGTATGACGGTAAACGCTGGATTGCGCGTCGGGCCAGGGGAATTTGCCGGGGTCAGGGTGGCCCTGTTTGGCCCTGGGTGCGCTCACATTCCCATGGTACTCCGGAGATCACCCCGGATGGGTTAGGCGACCCTCCAAAAACCGAAACCGATAAGCCCGGATTGGTCAAGAAGTAGACAAATCCTTGCAGCGGAATCTGGGCTTATGGCCCTGAAGGCCTTGAAGGCCCTGAAACTAGGGAAGGATGCTCTGGATGCGCAGGCCCGGTCTTCCCAGGATATCGTGCCCGCCGGGTAAAAGCGGTGTCGAAGTGCGATCTGCCTGGCGATTTGAAAGCACGCGTATTCCCTTCTCCCCGCCGCGCCGGGGCGCGAGGGCGACGGAGGGCAGCAGCAGGATCTTTTCCAGATCCGTGTACTCGGGCTTCTGCAATTCGGCATAGTACTTCCAATACCAATCAAAGCCGTGCCCGGTTTTCGCGTCCAGTCCCCTATCCTCGAGGGCGGCGATCCACGCCGTGATACCGCGATCGGCCAAGGCCTTGAGCCGGGTATAGCATTCACGCACCGATTGGCTCGCGATGATTTGCTGGTACACGTCCGGGTGTTTTTTCTTGGCCCACAAGATGTAGCGCAGCGAGAAATACCGGAACTCGGAATTGGACCATACCGAAGTGGTGATCTCCCCGGCGAGATCTTCCCAATCCTTGGCGCTGTTGAAATGGGCTTTGAAGCAGGGGGCCATCTCCGCCGTGGATACCACTTCGGTGGCGTAGGCGTCGTATTCTTCGAAGATCCCGTAGAGGCCGCCGACTTGCGAGAAGGCTCCCAAGGTCCCGGCCTTTCCGCTGATGTAAACGTCGGTCTGGAAGTTGACCAGTTCCGGCGGGATGTCCGGGGTCATCTCGATGGAATTGAACGGGGTGAAGCTTTTCGGCAAAGCGAAATCCTTCCCGTCCCCGATGAAATAGCTGTTGTTGTTGCCCTTGCTGTTGAAGCCATCGCGCATGTGGCTGATCTCATGCACCGCCGTTGCCGTCACCGGCGAGGTGGTCACGGAGAGATGCTCTTTATGGGCATCCGGCTTGGCGGCCCGGGTTTCATAATCGTGGATGATGAAATAGCCGGTGGGGGAATATTCCTGGAGCCATTGCAGGGCGGTTTTCCCGCCCTGGGCATGCAGGGCCGACACCGCTATGGCGAGCGCCAACGCCGTGCGTTGGGATGCGAACATGGCGCGATGGGTAAGGGTGGACATCCACGGGAAGGTAGGCGGAGGTACCGCTACCTGCCCCGGGAATCACCGGGTGTCGCGTTTTTCCGATGCGGATCCGCAACACCCGGAACATCAACTCGAATGAAACCGGAACCTGGATGTAGTCAGTCGATCAAGGACCGGCAGCCCACTTCACCGCGTTGTCGAACAAGGTCCAACCCGAAGTCGTGAGGCTGCCCGCCGTGACGTCGGTCAGGAACAATTGCACGCGGCGCCCGGGAGCGGTGAGTCCCACCATGGCCGCGCCTTTCTCATAGGCGTATACGGGCACCTTGGTGGCGTCACCTACCTGGGTCGCCACCGAAGCCGCGTTCGCATTGGGTTTCCCCCAAGCATAGTCGCCTGCCGCGGTCGTCACCGTCTGGGTTCCGGTAAGGCCAGCCGAAATCGCATGGGCGGTCGCCGAGATTTGCACCTTGGTCTGGCCCGTCGTGGTTCCGCCGCTTCCCGCCACCGTGCTGATCATGCCGAAATCATCCTGGAGCGCCTGTTCCCAGTTGATGACGCCTACCGCGGTAGCGCGGAATTTGGTGTTTACGTCCGCGGAAGCGACCGTGGACGAGATCGCGATCAGGTTCTTGCCGGCCGCATCACCGGCCACGGAAGCCGCCGCGGCTTTGACCGTAACGGTGTAGCCCAGGGATAGCAGACGGTTGGATACGGCCTGATCGCCCGCGTTGAGGGTGGCGTTGCCGACCACGAGCAGCGCGTTCTTGGGCGCGGGCGGGGTGCCCACGTAGAAGGCCATGGTGGTGGGAGAGGTGGCGTTGATGGTGCGCGCGTTGTCCGCGGAGTTGGCCTGGCCGTCCGGAATGCCGGTGGGTACGCCCAGGTACAGCACATTGGGATTGGAGTAGTTGGGAATGGGGGTGCCCGGGGCGTAGGCCATGATGGTGCGGTACTGGACGCCGTTCGCCGTGAAGCGGTAGCCGTAACTGTACGGGTACGCCGCCTGGCTGGAGCTGTTCTGGCGATCATGGGCGCAGCCGAGGTTATGCCCTACTTCGTGGGCCAGGGTATTGTAGCTGCCGGTATACGGACGCGCGACCGTAGTGAAGGCGTAGGGTTTGAACCCGCTGTTCACCGTGGTCATCACGTAGCCGATGCCGGAGATGCCGCCGCTGGTGCTTTCCACCACCAGGGAAACCAGATCGGCCTTGTAGGTGTCGCGCAGCGTATGCACATCGTCCATGAATCCATCCGTCTTGCTCTGAAGACGGGTGAGGTCGGTGCCCAGGTTGCCCGATTCCGTGTAGCTGATCTGTTGGGCGCGCACCAGGTTGAGCCGCGTGTCGATCTTGCTGTTGATGAAAGCGTTGTTGGCTTCGGCCACCGCCTTGTCGATGCGCGCGCGCATGGCCGCATCGCCGCCCGATCCCGTTACGGCCGCTGCCGTATATACCACCAGGATATCGATGACGGAGGTACTCGCGGCCACTTTGGCCATGGGCATATCCATCGGCATGGAGTCGGTATGCACATGCATTTCCCCATCGGGATACAACATGCCGTGGGTCAGGTGGGGCAGATTGCCGGGTTTGAATTCCGAGACCTTGGCCTGGCCGTCTCCCGCGGGTTCGATATCGAAATAGCCCGAGGCCGGATGGTATACCGTGAGCGATACCGCGCCCTGGTTGTAGGTAAGGATGAAATAGCTCCCGTCCACCCCTTCGAGATGGCCGTTGAGGGTGAAGCGTCCGGCCTCTTCCGCATCGCTGCGATCGACCTCGGCCACATAGGCGGCGTCGTCGAAGAGATTGATCACGAAGCGTTGCGTGCCGTTGAGCGCCGCGCCATCGCCGCTTGCGAAGACGGGATCGACGGTAAGCAGGCGCGAACGCACTTCTTCCTCGAAGTCGCGTACGGGATCGGGTCCGGCAGGGAGATCGGAGAAGAGGCGGGGCAAACCCTTGTCTACGGGGTCCGGCCTGGCTCCACTTCCGTTGTCGTCGAAGCAACCGCTGAGGAAGAATGCCAATGCGCAACATGAAGCGAATACGGATACGGCACGGAATCGCCGGAAAAACGAAACGAAATACGAGAAGTCCCCGTTCATGGGTTTCCTTTCGGATGATGTCTTGATCAGGCCGCCGGTTCACCGGATCCCCGCAGTAAAATGGGGAGCCCGGAGGCCTGAGCCGTGATTATAGATGCCGACCACCCGAAATACATAGGGTGATTTTCCCTAAAACCGGGAGGTGGTGAAACGAAGCGGGAAAAGAAGTATCAACCGAAAAAAGTCAAATGCGTTTTTGGAGGTAGATTAGCGCAATGTCGGTGCAGCTTGCCTTTGCGGTCCTATCAATCGTCATCATGTTGGCTAAGGCGGCTCCCGCGCAACTCGTCGCCGTGGAGCCCGAACAGGCGGGGCCCGACTTCGCCTTCCAAGGCGAGTACGCGGGCAAGTCTGAATCAGGCGGCAAAACCGCGGGGCAATCGTTGCCGGTGGAAACGGATTTCGCCGCGCAAGTCATCGCCCTCGGAGGCGGGAATTTCCGGGTCGTTTTTTTCCAAGGCGGTTTGCCCGGCGCGGGGTGGGACGGCCAGCGGCGCTATGAAGCGGTAGGCACACTCTCGCAGGGAACCTTGGATATCTCCGGTGACGAATACCACGGCACACTTCGCGCCGATTCCATGACCGGCGCGACCGAAGGCGGAGATCCATTCCGCCTTGTGAAGCTGACCCGCGGCAGCCCCAGCCTCGGTATGGCGCCTCCGCCAGGCGCTACCGTCCTGTTCGGTACGGGCGGTCTGGAGGCCTGGGACAACGCGAGTGTAGACGGTCGGGGATTCTTCTCGCCCCTGGAACCTTTCGCGACCACGCGGAAATTCTACGCGGATTTCTCCCTGCATCTCGAGTTCCGGCAGCCCTTCATGCCTTTCGCTGTGAGCCAATCCCGCGGCAATAGCGGCCTCAAGTTCCTCGACGAGGATCAAGTATCCGTCGAGCTACAAATCCTCGATTCGTTCGGATCCGCGACCGGCCTGGAAGAATGCGGCGCGCTGGAAGGCATTTATCCGCCCAACCTGATAGCGAGCTTTCCGCCCCTGGCATGGCAGACTTTCGATATCCAACTCGTGACCACGCCGCCGGTCGATTCTTCGGGAGCCGGAAAACCGCGCATCACCGTATGGCAGAACGGCATCCTCATCCAGGCGGATCGCGAATTCCCGATGGCCTCGGGTGCGGTTGCCCTGGCGCTGCAGCAATACAACGAATCGGTTTTCTTCCGGAATATCTGGCTGGTGGAGGGGAATGCGCGCTACCCGTTCTTCCCGGGCGCCGCGATTCGCGAACGCCGTCGTACCGCTTCGGGGGGCCACTCGCTCCAGTCGCCGGCATTCAGCGTGCGTAAAATCTGGATGTGCCCCGGGCAGGGCGGAAATTATCTCAGCAACGGATCCCGCGTACCTTAAACCGATTGAGCGTCTGGAATGGCTGGGATGTCTTGGACTACTTAAGCGCGTCTGGCGTCTTCAGTAGTTGCGCTCACGCCGGCGGATTTTTGCCGGAAGAAGTAGATGCAGGCCGCGATGAATACCAGTAACACCGCCGAGGCGGAATAGCGGCTCAAAGCCAAGCCGCCCTTCGCCAGCGGTTTATCGAGGAAGTCCCCGACCACGGCGCCCAATGGCCGCGTGAGAATGAACGCCGCCCAGAACAATGCCGTACGCGGTATCCGCGTCCAATAATAGGCGGCCGCCACCAAGCCCAGCAACACGCCGAAAAGCAATGCGCTTCCGCCGTAGCCCATCCCCGCCGAATCGGCGGTCCAATCCCCCAGCGCCGTACCCAGGGTCTGGGAGAACAGGATGGTGATCCAATAGAACCATTCGGCCTTGGGATTATCGACGCTCTCGACCGAAACCGTTCCCAGCGTAAAGCGCCATACGGCGAGGGAAGCCATGAGCAGCAGGAACAAAAACGTGCTGCCTCCGGCATAGCCGATTCCCAGGGAGCGGTCCGCGTAATCGGCCATGGTGGTGCCTACCGTGGTGGTGGCGATGACCGTCAACCAATAGAGAGCGGGATGGAATCGCTTGGCGGCCACCTGCACCGCCGCGGCGGCGATGAAGAGCGCCGCGAAAATCCCCGTGCCGACAAGATATCCCAGGTCCATGGACATGGACACCGCATCGCCGCCGGTTTCCCCCAGGGTCGTGGCCGCGATTTTGATGATCCAGAAAAGCAGGGTGACTTCGGGAACCTTGCTCTCGCCCGTGCGCGTTTTCATCTCTCGACTCCGTGGAAAAACCGGTAGCGTAAACAAACCAAATTCGGGCTCCGCAACCAAGCTCCAAATCGCTGCTTGACATATATAGCATTAGTGCTATATTATAGCATAGGTGATATAAGAATGCCCTTCGCAGCCTTGAAAATACGCCAATTTCGGCAAAAAGTTGGTCTCACCCAAGTCGCCTTGGGGGAAGTCCTTCAGGTACCGCAATGTACCGTGGCCCGCTGGGAAACCGGATTTTCGGTTCCGAGCGCGGAGCATATCGGATTGATGTGCGACTTCGGGTACGTGAAGGGCGTCCGCCCGGATTTTTTCTTCCCCAACTTCAGCGAGCTGGGTCGCGGAAACGAACGATGAAAGGAGAATGTATGGTACGGCAATTGGATGCAGGACATGTATTGGAAGGGAATTTGGACGGGATCTCGGTGCTGGCGTTTTCGGCCAAGTGGTGCCCGCCTTGCAAGGTGATGGACCCGATTTACGAGGAGACCGCGGCGCGCTTTCCCGCCATGCGGTTCCTGAAAGCGAATCAGGAGTCGGTTCCCGAACTGTTCGAAAAATTCGCGGTGCAGGCTATCCCCACCTATCTGGTACTGAAGGAGGGCGAGGTCGTGCATCGCCAGGTGGGCGCCCTGCCCGCTTCCCGTTTCCAGGCCATGCTGGAACGCTTCGGCACATAGTTTGCGTTTCCATCCTCGAGTCGGACGGTAGCCGCGCGTAAACGCCGGATTCCGCTCCGAATCGCGGCGTAAGGGCATAGGCATTTGACCTCCGGTCAAGGATTGCCGGTCCGTGCGTGCGCGCTCGATATGGATGGGAATGCGGCTTAAGCGCGCTTTGGCAGGGGGTATGGGGTTGGACAAGTGGAATCTGTTCCTGACGGAAGACCTGGAAGGCCTGCCCGAGTCGGCGCCGGTCTTCGGAACGCGCGCCTGGCTGGAAGCCACGCGGAGGGCGCTGCCTTTTCCCCTCAAGGTGCTTCGCGTCCATAAGGGCGAAACCTTCGCAGCCTACCTGCCTTTGCAATTCATCAAAAGGGGCGGCCTCATCAAGGCTTTCGTCCCCATCCTCACCTTCTATGGCGGGCCTTATTTCGTCTCGGGCCGCCGCAAGCATTTCAACGAAGAGCTGCGGGAGCAGGGAGAAATCCTGGATCAGGTATTGGCATGGTTGGAACGGAATTCCCACTATAGCCTGCTGCTGCCCGAGAGTCATGATGCGCGTCCCGCGCTGGAGCGCGATTGGATCTGCCGTCCCCGCTTTACCGTGATCAATGATTTGCGCGCATACCACGAACGCGCCGTGAACAAGGACTGCCTCGCGAATATCCGCAAGGCCGAGAAGGCCGGCCTGCGCTTCGGAACCATTTCGGGAGAGGACGAATTCGAAACCGCTTATGCGCGCACCTTCGTCCGCAAGGGCCTGGCGATGAAATGGAAACCGCGTTGGGCGGCCGACCTCCGCCGCGAGCTCACCGGCACGGGCCTGATGGAGCATTTCGCCGTGCGCGACGAATCGGGAAAACCCATCGCCTTCGCCAGCGTGGCATTGGACTATTTCCGGGATACCGCCATCATCTGGTGCAGTTGCCGGCTGGATGCGGCCGACCGGCTGGGGACCATGCATTTCATGGTGCATAATCTGATCCTGCGTTTCCAGGATCGTTTTTCGACTTTCGATTTATGCGGCGCGGACAACCGCAGCCTATCCGAGTTCAAGGAGAAGTTCGCGACCCGGTTGGTGCCGCGCTTCTCCCTGGAAAAGTACAGCAGCCCGGGCGCCCGGGCCCTGATCAAAGGCTTCGAGATCGCCAACGGGATGCTGCGCAGCCGTTCGCGTAGGGTGGTTGCGGATTAGGGAGGGGTAAAGGAGGGATCGGGGAAAATCGTTCCCGCGCCGGGCTGCGTTTTGCCCGGAAGCCCGACCGGCTTTGAGGTATACTCAAGAAGCCCTCCGGTGGGGAGGACGATTTCCGATGCCGATTCCGAGATTCACCCGATTATTCCGCCCGCTCCCCGCCGCCATCGCCTTGCTGTGTCTGCCGCTTTCACCCGCGGCCCGCGCCTTTTATCTGGCGCCGGGCGGTTCGGATAATGCCGCCGGTACTTCGGCCGCGCCTTGGGGTGGATTGGCTAAAGCCAACGCCGCGCTTTCGGCGGGCGATACCCTGTTCCTGAAAAACGGGACCTATGCGGGCTCGGGGATTACCTGGACCCGTTCCGGCACGGCGGAAAAACCGATCGTCATCCGCGCGGCGGCGGGTGCGACGCCGATCTTCGACGGCAAGGGCGCCGATTGGCTGCTCCTGATCAATGCCAAGTATCTCTCCTTCGAAGGCATGGAACTTACCGGCTACGGTAGCTGGGGCTTCCAGGTGGCCGACAATAGCGATCACGTTTCCATCCGCCAATGCCATTTGCACCATATCCTGGCGGCCGACAATGCCGCCATCGTCACGCGCAATTGCGGGGATATCCTTATCGAGGGTTGCCTGTTCGAAGCCATGGGGCGCGGCCTGGACAAGACCGCTTACGATCATGCCGTGTATAATTCGGAAGGATCCCACGATATCATCATCCGTTCCAATACCTTCCGTGATAATTTCGCGGGCCCGGCCATCAACAATTACCATGAGCCTTCCCCGCATCATGTGTTCATCTACAACAACCTGTTCGTGATGACCAAAGGGGCCGAGCGGTCGGGGATTTATGCGGGGACCGGAGCGCACGACATATTCGTGTACAACAATACCTTCTACGCCGAAGCCGCCGGCTCCGTCAAATGCTATGCCGTGACCTTGAATGCCGGGGCGGGAACCAATGCGGTGGTGAACAACATCTTCTACTCCGAGGGAGGCGGCGAGGCATTGATCGGCGCGACCGGGGATCAGGTCGACTACAACGCGTATTTTCCGGAACGGGACGCGGAAGATAAAGGCGGCCACTCTTACGCGGCCGATCCCGTTTTCGTTACGACGGGAAAGGACTTCCACCTGACCCCGCTTTCCCCGGCATGCAACCGGGGATTTCCGCTCCCGCTCTTTGCCACCGACATGGAAGGCAAACCTCGACCCACTTCGGTTTGGGACCTCGGGGCCTACCAGATCGGGGATGGAACCGCGCTACGGTATACCGGGAGGGTTAACGGCCGTCGCGATCCCGTGGGCGCGGACGCGGCGGGCATATACTATGGGCGGGATGCGCGCGGGGCGCGCGTCCCGATCAAGGCGTCACTTCCACCAGGAACCTTCCCCGGGGCAAATCCATCGGCAATTCGCCTTTGGCGATGCTTTCCAGCAGGCGATTAGGATCGTAGTCGAAACGGATCTCCCGCGGATGGTTGGCTTCCACCGCCAGCAGCTTCGCCTCGTCGAAATCCAGAATGTTGGCCCAGTAGGGATGGTCAACGGGACGTTCGCGCAGAAAGGCCACGAAGGTCTTGGCTTCGCTCAACGGGAACTGTCCCGGCGGGCACCAGCGGCAATATTCCTCCAGCAGCTTTTCCACCGCATCGGGCCCTTGGAAGCGGAGCAGGAATTGCAGGGTCAGCCCCATGGTATCGCTGAGGTTACCCGAGCGGAAGCTGTTGGCGATCATGCGGTAGGTCCGCATGCCGCGATCGTTCCGCATGTGCTCGAATAAAGGGCCTTCGCCTTTCCCGAATGCGGTCCACTCCCCCAGGGTCTTTTCCCATGCTTCCGGGTCCAGGGATTCCGCTCCTTCCAGTTCGACCATCGCCACCGGGGATGCGTCGGGTGGACGGGCGGTGCGGCGTGAATCGGCTGGCAGGGAATGGCGGCCATCCCAAAGTTTGCGTACCACCTGGAATTGCTGGGCGAGCAGATCCATCCCAGCCCGCGGCACGAAATACGGGATGACTTCCAGGGTAAGCGCCCGCACCTTGGGCAAGCGGGGCAGGATGCGCTCGGTAAGCTCCAGTACCTCGTCTTGCAAGGTGCCGTTATGGGCGTCGAGCCAGACCCCGTCATCGAGCTTGGCCCCGGCCAGGTGCACTTCGCAGACCCGGTCCAGGGGAATGGCATCCAGATATTCCATCACCGGCTGGCGCCCGTTCTTTTGGTTGACCCAGATGTTGAGGATGTCGAGCAGGATGCCGCAATCCAGCTTCTTCACCACCTTGGCCATGAACTCGCCGTCGCTGAGGTTGCCGCAGCGCGATTGCATGTAGTTGACCTGGGTTTCCAGGGCGAAGGGGGCGCGTAACCCGCTGGTTACGGTGCGGATGTTGCGGGCCGCCGTTTCGGCCCCGGATTCGGTTTGCAGGGCCGGCAGCATCATGCCGGCGAAATAGCGGCCTTCCGGGCCGTGCATGTGCAGGAAGCTGAAATGCTCGCTGACCCAGACCGGGTCCAGTTGCGCCACCACTTCGTGGAAATAGCGCGTGAATTCGGAGGGAGGAAGATGGCTGCCCGCCGCCGCGCCTCCCACACCGTGGACGAGGATGGGCTTGCCCAGCCTGGCCAGGTAGTCGAAGGCCGCTTTTTGCATGCGGTAGGGCCAGATCTCGTCCGGCAGGTAATCCCAATACATCTGGGGTTCGATTTCCACTACATCGATCAAATCCATGCCCGGTTCGAGCAAGGGCTCGATACCGGGCACCCACACTACGCCCACGCCCAAAGGGGCCGAAGTTCCGTTGCTAGCCATCGACTTAACCTCCGCCTGGTCGCGCTTGTACATGTGGTTTCGCTCGGCCTAGAAGCTGCCGCTCATATCCTTGAAGCGCACGTCCACCGCCGAGGTACACGGGGCGTGGCGCATCGAGGCGGTGATCTTGTCGGCGATATTGTTCTGTTTGTTCAGGTCGAAGCCCAAACCGGCGGAAATGGTGACTTTAGTCATGGTCTTTCTCCTTGGGAACGGCCGTCCCAACCGGGGCGGCTCGAAGGATTAGACACAGAAGTCCGGATTTGGGTACGTTTTTTTTTGGGGTCGTGAAGGCCGGGGAATCCTGAGGGTTATTGCAGGAGCGACCGGAGGGATTTTTTCCGCAGATTAATCGCCTTGTCCAGCGCCGTTTCGCCTTTGTCGTTCTGTAAGGCGCGATTGGCGCCGCGGGCGAGCAGGAGTTTTACGATCTCCTCATGGCCGCGGCGCACGGCCGCGTGCAGGGCGGTCCGGCCGGAGCCGGATTGGGCATTGGCTTCCGCACCGCGGTCCAGATAGAGCCGCACCAACGCTTCGTTCGCGCGCAGTCGGTTGCACAGGTAGATCAAGGGCGTGGTGCCATCATCGGAGCGTTGCCGCAGGTCCGCCCCCGTGGCTAGAAGCGACCGGCCGATCTCCAGATCCGCATTGACATGTAGTGGAGCGAAGCCGTTCATCCATTTGGAATTCACAGCCACGGCATCGGTAGCGAGGACCGCCTCTACACGCGCTGCGTCGAGGTTGGCCACCGCGGACATGATATCGTAGCTCGCGCCCCGGCGGAGCAGTTCCGCAATGACCGGTTGATTGCGGCGCTGATCGAGCTTGGGCGCGTTCTTGATGCCGCAATAAGTAGCCCATTGGAGCGGGGTGGAACCATATTTTTCGGCGCGTGCCTCCAGGTCCGCACCCATATCGAGCAGGAGTTTCAGGATTCCTGTTTTTCCGAAGTACGCGGCATAATGCAATGCCGTGAGGCCGGCTGCATCTTTCCAGGAAGGATTTCCGCTATTGGCTACAAGTACCCCGCGCAATCCGGCTTCGTCTTCATGAGAAATACACTCTTGCAGTTGTGTCGGCATACGCAGACTACAATTCGAATTTTTTCTGGGGTTCGGCTACCGGCCCTTTTTCCAGGTTGGCCAACACCCGGGCCATGCTGTTGTTGCGGACCTTGGTGACCGTGTATCCGCAGGCGATCAGGGTGGCTACCGTAAGCAAGATGCCCATGATTCCGTTCACGGCTCCCCCTCCACCGGAGAAAAGCGCCGCGCCTCCGAATACCAACGAACCGGCAACGTACACTCCGATGGGGATTAGGAAGTACAGCTTTTCGTTGCCGACGCCGTTCTTGACGACATAAATGGTGGATGCGATGAAGGCAAAGAGGACGATGAACATGTCAGTTCTCCAGGGTTCGGAATTTAACGTCGGGACCGAATCGTTTGCGGGAAGCTTCACGAAGTTTCGCGATCTCGAACTCGCGATTGCGCGCGGGGGCGTTCGTCACCAGGGATTGCACCAGGCTGCGCGCGGCCGCATGCACCTGTTCCACGGCGAGGTTGAAAGCGATTTCGTTGGCGGCGGAGGGTTTACTGAACCCGCTCAGCTTGCGAACGAATTGGATGGCCGAAGCCTTGATTTCCTCTTCGGTGGCGGGAGGTTCGAAGTTGAACAAAGTCTTGATGTTTCGGCACATGATGTTTTCTCCCCGGATCAGTATCCGGCATGCTCCCCGGAAAGGAAGACTTCCGTCTTCCGGATGACGGACTCGCGCTCCGCCGCCATCGCCCTGCGTTCCGGGTTCTTCATAAACCCGTCGAAGGCCTGCCTATCGGCGATGCGCAGGATCTGGATTTCATCCGGCATCTCCGCGATGGAGGCGTCGGGTAGGGGCGTGTAGGCCGCGACGACCTCGCCGCCGTGCCTGCGGAAAATGGCCAAGGCTTTTTCCTCGTACGCGCGGAATTCCCCGCGCCGGCCCGAGAGACCGAACAGTTTGACAGTGATGTAGAACATGAAGGCGCGCCTCCGTGCGCCTAAAGGTAATACCGCGGCGGCGGGCGCGCTAGGGAGCGGGGACGGGGGGAGACCTAGGGAGCCGGGAAGAGGAGTAGGCGCGCGGGCCGCTGCGCCGGAATGCCGAACGGAATGCCTAGGGCATCGTACCCGACAGCACGTATCGGAATGCCGTGCCAGGCCCGTAAATAGCGGAGCGGAACGGGTAAAGTCGCTCCCCCCGCCACGCCCGTACGCAGGTAATTGCCGCGGCCGGTAGGCCACAAAGGCTTGTTCGCGCCCGCCGTGGCCACGGTCCAGATTTGCACGCCGCCGTTGGATCCGCCCACCACATCCTTGAGGCTGATGAGGATATCGATCTTGCCGTCGCCGTCGGCGTCGGCGAGGGTGGGCGCGCCCATGGAACCGCGTTTGTCGAGCGGAGCTTTCCGCTGCATCTTGCCCATCGCATCCAGGATGGTGAGGTGGGAAACGCCCTGATCGACGCTATACGTGGTGAAGACGATTTCCGGGGAGCCATCGTTGTTCAAATCCCCGACCACGGGTTCGGAAGCCTGGATCCATGGCTCGCCTTTCACGTCGTAGCCGTACTTCCACAACTCCGCGCCCTCGGCGGAAAATCCGCGGATATTCCCGTCGTTGGAAGCGACCACGATTTCCGGACGCGCGTCTCCGGAAAGGTTGGCGATGACGGGAGCCGGCGCCGTCTCCACGACGTTGTTGTAGTAGCCGGTGAAGATGGGCGTATCCGAGCAGAGCGGCTTTTCGAAACCCTTGACCCGCGTCATGTCCCCATGCAAGGCCCACAGGCAATTGCCCAACGCCGCGGTATCACCGGCCTTCTCATGGTTGGAGTACAGGATGATCTCGGGTTTGCCGTCGCCATCGAGATCGGCGAAGGAGGGCGGCGAATCGGTGAATTCGTCCCGATCATTGCCGTCCGCGCCGAATCCCTGCTGCGCGAGCGCGAGGTCATGGAACATGGGAACGCTGGAAGCCCAGGGGCCCGCCTTGGCGAAGGAAATATCCGCCGCGGACGGTTTGCCGTCCGCATGCATGATGCCGATATAAGCCTCATCGAAGGTGGCGACCACTTCGGGAATCCCGTCCCCGTCCAAATCGGCCGCTCCCACGTTCTGGTTGAAGCCTCCGTAGTCGTTGCACTTCGGGCAGTCCTTGGCTTGCGGCCAGCCGGGCAGCAGCACGCCCGCCAAGCTATATGCCGCCGTGGTCGGGCCGGTGGCCGATTTGACGGCGATGATTTCGGCTTTGCCGTCCTTATCGAGATCGGCGGCGGCCAAGGAGCGGATTTCACCCGCGGCACCCGGAAAGGTTTGCGGCCAACCGCCTCTCACCTTTCCCTGCCAGTCGTAGACGGCGATATGATTGCCGTAGGCGATGGCGATGTCCCCTTTGCCATCGCCGTCGAGATCGCCCACCACCGGTCCCGAGTATTGGCGATCGCCGCCATGTACCTCGTCGGTTACCCCATCTTTGCCGACCGCGGCGCGCCAAAGGATTTTACCGGCCGCATCCCATACGTATAGCACGCTATGGCGTGAGGCGATGATCTCCTTGGAGCCGTCCCCGTCCAAATCGAAAACCACGGGCGAGCCGAACCAGCTCTCATCCCAGCTGGCGGGCAAGGTGGTTTTCAGCACGGGCATGGAAACGCCTTCGGCCAGGATCGGGCGGAAGGCGAGGGCGGCGCAGAACAGGCCGATTACGGCCATACGCGGGGGTGTCGGCATGTTTGGCATAGGTAGAAATAAGGCTTTTTCAGGGCGCGTTGATAGTGCGAGAACAACAAAAAAGGATGCGCGGAAGCGATTCCGGCCAGGAGATCCGTTCGCCCAGCGTATCTTTCGAACGGTTAAACACTGAGGTGGGGCATGTCTTTTTTCTTCCAACGTATCGCCATTCCCATGGGGGCCGGACCCGGTCTCCTCGCATTCGGAGCCATGCTGGGCGTCATTTCCGCCCAGGAACGCACGGTCCAATTTCCCCTGGTTCCCGATGCCCACGCGGCGAACGCGGCCCCATGGAGCTTCACCATGGATGATCCCGGGGCCGGTTGGGCCGATACTGGCTTCGACGCTTCGGCCTGGCCCACCGCGCAGGGCGGTTTCGGCACGGGGACCATCCAAGGCGGATCGCCCGTGGGCTATGCTTGGCCCACTTCGGATATCTGGATGCGTAAAACCTTTACGGTGACCTCGCTCGACTTCTCCGCCTTGGTACTCAGCCTGCATCACGATGATGACGTGGGCGTGTACATAAACGGCACCCTGGTCCTGAATGAATCGTTCACGGGAGGCTTCCGCTCCGAAACCTATCTGACCGACGAGGCCAAGGCGGCCCTCAAGATCGGCCCCAACGTGATCGCGGTGCATTGCCGTAACAACGACGGCCCCGGCTATATCGACGCGGGACTGAGCGCCGCGCATACCGCCCAGGCTTACTCCATCGTGAAGGATTCCCGCGACGGCGGAGAGGATTGGAGCTGGACCGATGTGCAACCGGGCGCGGGTTGGAGCGATACGGGCTTCGCGGACGATACCTGGACGGTGGGCAAGTCCGGATTCGGCTCCGCTGAATTCGGTACCAAGATCGGGACCCATTGGGGCCAATACGAGATCTGGCTGCGGAAGAAAATCACCCTCGCCAAACCTTTCGGCGATTACCTGCTCACTTACCTGCATGACGACGAGGTGGAGATCTACATCAACGGCATGCCCGTGCTGCAGGAATCGGGATCGGGTTGGGACTACAAGGAAATCGCGCTGACCGGCGCCAAGGCCGGGTTGGTGGCGGGGGAAAACGTCCTGGCCATCCATTGCACCAATTCCGGCGGAGGCCCACAGGCGACGGATGCGGGATTGACTGGGCTGGAAACCAATGCGACCACCGGGACGCGGCTGCCCATGGCCCATGCCGCGCGGAGCGGTTCGCGGTCACCGGTCCTTTTCGCAACGCAAGGCGGCGCCTTGGATCTATCCGCTCTCGGATCGGCCCATGGTGCCTCGCTCGAGTTGTACGGAATGAACGGCGCCTTGCGCGCTTCCTTGCGGCCCGAGGGCGGCAAATCCCTGCGGCTCCCGGCCGGAGTAACCGGTACCTTCCGGTACCGTTGGCGCTCCGCGGCAGGCATCCGCCAGGGAATCCTGATCGGAATGCCGTAAAGCTCCCCCAGCATAATAATTTTACCCGGGTGATATTGACAATTTAATATTACCCGGGTATTATTGATCCTGGAGGCGCATATGGACGCGATCAGGACATATACGGCATTCGAGAGCGGCGAGCGCATCGCCCACGGGGCATTGGACGAGGTGGTCCTTACCGTAAAGCGGCGCATGGGCCGGGCCGAACATGGCCCCGCCCTGGTCTTCAGCGATGAGACCGGCAATACCATGGATTTCAATTTCCAGGGCGGCGAGAAGGACGTGTTGAAACGCTTGGAGGTGTTCGTACGCGCGGATGCGGGGGATGCCTCCCAACCCGCGGAAGCGACCGGTCCGGGCCGTCCGCGCCTGGGCGTGGTTTCCCGCGAAGTCTCGCTGCTGCCCCGGCAATGGGAATGGCTGGCGGCCCAATCGGGCGGGGCTTCGGCCGTGCTGCGGCGCCTGGTGGATGATGCCAAGCGGAAATCCGGGGAGGGCGTTTCCATCAAACAAGCGCAGGAGCGGACTTATAAATTCCTGCATGCCTTGGCGGGTGATCTGCAAGGTTACGAAGAGGCCCTGAGGGCCTTGTACAAAAAGGACGCGAAAGGTTTCGCGCAACGGATGGACGGTTGGCCTAAGGACGTGAAGACCCATGCGGCGAAACTGGCGGGGCCGGTTTTCGCCGCGTAGCCTGTCGACTCAGGGAAGTATGGGCGTCCGTGCCGCTTCCGGTACGCGCGCTTGGGACTGCATCAGAACGCCCCGCGCGTCGTATACCCCGGCAAAGCCGGCCGCATGCGCGGAGTAGCGCATGCTCACGCTCCCGCTCCCGCGCTCCATCGACAGGGTAACCCGGGTGTCACGGTACCCTGCGGTATGCGGACGCAGCGCCGTCGCGATGTCCTTGTTCACGTAGAGCGCGGTGACGCTGTCGCAGGCCCGCGGCGCCCGATCGATCTCCCACACCATCACCCCGCCGAATCCCTGATCGATGGCGTATTGGCATTTGGCCGCTACGTCCTTGGGATTCCCGTCCGGGCCGTTCCCCATGGAGTTGGGGGCATCCACTTCGTTGTCGGTATCGTACCCGTAGCCGACACCGAGCTTGGCCTTGGCCACGCCCTTGTCGGTGAAAGCCTTCATCTGCTGGGGGATGGGCACGTCGCCGCCGGTCATGGTGGCGTAGTACGACATAAGGTTGATCTGATCCAGGTACTGGGCCACGGGCGCGGTATTGTTGACGAGCCCCATGAAGGTCGCCACCGTAAGGATGGGGCGCGGCGTGAGCTTGTCGAACTCGGCAGCGAGTCCCTTGAACAAGGCTGCGTATTGGGTTTGGATGATGCCGTCCTCCCAATCGATATCGATGCCGTCGAAACCGTTGGCCTGCATGAAGGCCACCAGATTGGCGATGAACTTGGGCAACGCGCCCGCGCCCGTCGCCGATTGGAAGCGACCGCCCGCGCCTCCGCCCCCGACGCAAATGATGGCCTTGGAATTGTTCTGATGCGCCAATGTCGTGAAGGCCTTGGCCTGGGTCGTGCTCAACCCGCTGAGGTTCCCGGACGCGTCCCCGTTGATGGAGAACCATGCCAGATGGCTATACAGCTTCCAATTGATTTTGGTGATGGGGTAGTTGGCATAGTTGGGGAGATACCCCATGGACCAGCCTACGTACTTCTTCTGAGCGAATGCGGACGAGGTCAGTAAAACGAAAGCGAAAAAGAAGGCAAAGACGTAAAAAGGGAATCGTTTCATTCAATCCACTCCAAGTACCCCACCGATGTAAAGACGGCAAATTCCCCGAGGAGGAATGTACTGCGGGCGCAACTAAAATGGTGGCGGGGAAAACCGCCCTTTGTGAGAGTTTCCGGGAATTAAGGCGCCGGTGCGCGCCCAGGCCCGGGGCGGGGATTCACCAGGGCGCGGGAGCGTAGCCGCAAATGGAGGAATATTCGAAAACCCAAAGTCGGGAACGCGAATCCACCCATACCTCCTTTGGGTCTCCAAAAGAACGGAACCGGCTTGCTACCAATCCCGCTCGATAGCCGAATACGGAGTCGGACCCGTTAGGTCCATCCGAGATGCACCAACCGTTTCCCTGGTCCGTCGATGCGCATCCCCAGGTCGAATCCGTACCGGGATGCGCAAAGTCCTCCACCCAGGCTTCGGAATGGTATGCCAGCGACCGTGCCGTCCCCATGATGTGCAGGACTCCGTCGCGGTCCAGGGTAAGCTTCCGCGCAACCGTGTTTAGGGGTGTCTTGTTTGTCCAGGTTCCATTCTCGTAGGCGTAGATGCTGCCCCCGATGCGGGCCCAGGCTACGTCCCGGGTATCGACTAGCACTTCGCCCCTTCCCGGGGAAGTGATGATATATCCGGCGGGCAACGGGAAAAATTGCCAGCCGGTGTCCTGCAAGACCGCGACTCCCCCCTCCCCGCTGAAATTCCAGTAACCGCTCCAAAGCCGATCATGGGAGTCGAACGCCATCCTTCGCAACAGGACCGGAGGCGTGGGCAGGGTACGAATCAACTTCTCTCCCTGATAGACGCGGAGGGAGTCCGTGCGGGCCGAGGAAGATGGGGACAACCCGAATCCGATCCAGAGCCGTCCCTGATGATCGAAGCCGATTCCTTGGGGATAATCGGTCGTAGGCGGAATCGGCGCGGGGAGGAACCGGCCCGACAAGGTATCCAGCCGCAGGATGAATTGGCAGTTAACGTAGATTTCGCCGGTCGGCGATTCGGCGAAATCGCCCCCATCGTTGTTGCCGCCGCCGATTTGGGTGCAGGCGCATTCCGATCGCGAATGCCCGATCGCAACGGCCGTGGCCTTATTGTCGGAGGCGTCCAAGGCGGAAATCGAAATGGACTTTGTTCCCCCAAACCTACGGAAATCAAAACGGTATCGCATGGATCCGTCGCCCAAGGGGAGGGAATCGAAATCATAGTAGGGCTGATCGTATCCATCGACGTTGAACAGCGGCAATTTGAAGTCCAGCCGGACTTCGCCGAAGGGATCCTCCGCCCTCAAGACCAGGTCGACTTTACCCGGAAGTGAATCCGGCGCGGGCCCGATGGAGAGGATGCGCAGGGAAGGCGGATCCCTGTCGGCCAGACCCATGGCCATTTTCGATTCATCGCCCGAACAACCCGCCAATCCCAATGCGGATCCGAGGCAGATCGCGAAGCCGAAATCAATCAGCCTGGGCATGAATGCCTTTCCGGAAATCGAATGCGTAGCACAGGTATAGCCCCAGGCCGAAGTTGTAGTCCGGCAACTCCCCGTCTCCGGTGGGCGAAAGGCGGCCGACATGGGAGCCGTGCAGGTATGCCTGGGCATCGTCGCGGATGATCGGAGCATAACTATAATCGACGGAGGCGCCGAAGCCGAACCCCCCGCGAGCGGGGTGGAGCCCCGCGCCCAGGGCGATGGCGATTCCGACCGAAGGTTTATACCCGATGCGCAATTCCAGGGAATCCAGGTTTGCCCTGCCTTCGGGAAAGTTGATCGTCGGACCTGCTTCCGCCGTCAAGCGCCAGGGGTGGGCGGAGCGACCGGAATTGGGCTCACCGCCGATGCCTACCGCCATTCCCAACCTCATGATGCGCAAGTCCTTTCCGAGGATTTGCGCCTCGGGCTCTCCGCTCGAGAGCCAATGGGATCCGAAGCTGCCCGCAAAGAAGAATCCGACCGCCGCCTCCGGAACATAAGGAAGCGCGTAGGCGACCTGGATGCGACCCAGGGGTCCGTTGGCGAAGAACTCCCCGAGCGAAGGCACATTCTTGAGGCTTTGCGCATCAGACGGATCGCGGTTGGGAATATGTTCGACAACGCCTACATCGGTGCGGATCAGCAGTTGTTGGGAGTGGACCGGATAGGTGATGAGCAACGGGAGAGCTAGGCTCAAGACTTGGCGGGATAGCCTTTGAATACGTCTTTGGTTCACGGAACCCCAAATAATACTCACTACCGCTTTCCCGTGAGCAAAGCATGAGCGGTTTCGCGATTCCTGGCCGGAAACGGCCTTCTCCCGAAATGCGGCCCGCGTATACTGGGTGAGTCCTGGGCGTGGGGGCGCGAAGGAGGCTTGACCGTGGCATCGAAATTCAGCATAGGGGTATTGGCGGCTTTTACATTCATGGGCGTGGCCAAGGCCGATATCGTCCTCACCCTGCAGGACGGGAAAAAGGACCCGCTCGCGGGAGTTTCCTGTTCCCAGACCGGAGGTCCTTCGGCGGTCTCCGATGCGGGAGGTAAGCTCACTTTGCAGGGCATCGTGGCTATCCGGCCGTTGCCCGGCTTGCTCACGGGCAATGGCTCCGTTACCCGGATACCGCTTGCCCCGGGTGAACGAGCCCTCCTCTCGATTTCCGATCTACGCGGGCGTAAGTTGGCGGAACGGACCTTGGCCTCGGGCCAGCGCTTCCATTTCGAGGGTCGCGCCCGGGGTTTGTCCCAAGGGCTGTATTTCGCCTCCATTCTCAGCCCGCATTATTCGACCAAGGCCCGGTTGATCAATATGGGCGCGGGGATGGATTTCGAAACCGGCGCTCCGCCCACCGAGACCGTGCTCGCCAAGGGGGCGCGGTCCTTCGCCGATCTGGCTTCCATCGTATGCAGCAAGGAAGGCTTCGTCACCCAGGTATTCAAGGTCGCGGACGGCGGTTCGCTTACCATCGATTTCAGCGCCCCCAAGATTATTCCTTTATTCGACATGGCCACCAAGCTTGAACCCGAAGTGGTCAGCGACCGGGGCGACGCCATCGTGACCCAATGGGGCGATCGCGCGCGGGATCGCCATGGCCGCGAGGATCAGTTCCAGAGCTATGATCATTACCTCACGCATTACTGGGAATTCCGTACGGCCCGTTACATCCTCACGGACAGGGTGACCAAGGGCGGGAACAGTATCGATGTTTCCTGGGTTACGGAATGGCGGCTGGACAACCTTCCCGAGTTCCGCGCCTGGTATTCCGGACGCGGCAGCGTAGCGCAGTACTACGGGAATTACGCGCCGCGTTTCGCCAAGGAAGGGCCCGGCACCTACGACGCCAACCATAAGAAAATCAGCGACGTCGGTTTCCAGTACAAGTACACCTATACCATCACTTCGGCCATCAATCTGGACGGGAAGGAAGAGCCGTTGGCGGTCGGGCAGTTCATGGAGATCGAAGCCAGCCAATTCCTCGACACGCCTCCCATCGGCCGGGACAATTATTACGGGACGGTTTTCCTTTACGAGATAGGCAAAGGCGGCCTGGTGCCTTGGTATACCGTGGGCGATCATGCCGATCAGGCTTCCGAGCGCGAGAATTCGCATAAGCTGGACGAGAAGGCCTGGCTGGGCGGGCGCACCACCTTGCCCTACCAGTACAGCGACGAGCCCGACAACAATTTCATGCAGATGGCGACCAATCTTTCCGGCGCCGATGCGCAGCCCTTCGTACAGGGCCGCCGCGTATTGCACACGAATTTCACCACCGGCGCGCATGACGAACCCGACAACCCCATCTTCACCGAGAACGTGGGCAAGGCCCACAGCCGTTACGTAAACGTTACCTGCAACTCCTGCCATGTGCGCAATGGCCGCGGGATAAGCCCGGCGGCGGGTAAGCAGTTGTACGGAATGGTCATCAAGGTGGGGGATGCTTCGGGCAAGCCGCATCCCAAACTCGGTGGGGTGCTCCAGCCCCAGGGCTCCGGTGCGGAAGGCTATGCGACGATTGCCTCCTGGGTCGAGGCCAATGGCCTGCGCAAGCCCGAATACGCCTTCACGGGTCCGGCTCCCACGAATTTTTCCGTGCGCCAGACGCCGCAGCTCGTGGGCATGGGCTTATTGGAAGCCATTCCGGAAACCGCCGTTCAAGCGATGGAGGATCCCGATGACGCCAACGGCGACGGCATCTCCGGGCGGGCCAATATCATTCCCGATCCGCGCGGCGGCGAACCGCGCTTGGGCCGGTTCGGATGGAAGGCGGGCAAGGTCGATCTGGAACATCAGATCGCCGGTGCCTTCAATTCCGACATGGGGGTGATGACCTCGCTGCTCCCCAAGCCCGATTGCGGATCGGAACAGACCGATTGCGTTCCCGCCGCCGGAAGCCAAATCGCCGATTCCAGCCTGAAGAATCTCGTCACCTATATCCGCCTGTTGGGCGTGCGCGCGCAACGGGGCTTCAAGGATCCCGTTGTGGTACAGGGTGAAGCCCTGTTCGCGGCCGCCGGATGCGCGGCATGCCATGTTCCGACCCTCAAGACCGGCGCCTTCCATCCCAAGCCGGAACTCCGCAACCAGACCATCCACCCCTATACGGATTTGCTTTTGCACGATATGGGACCGGGTTTGGCGGACAACCTTCCCGAAGGCTTGGCCAGCGGCGCCGAATGGCGCACCCCGCCCTTGTGGGGCATCGGGCTTTCGCCTTGCGTCACCGGAGGGGTAGTGGGACCGTTCCAGAAGCAGACCTGCACTCCGGACGCCAACTACCTGCACGATGGCCGCGCGCGCACCCTGGAAGAGGCCATCCTCTGGCACGGCGGCGAGGGCGGAAAGGCGGCGGCAAACTTTAAGGCGATGGGCATGGATGATAAATCGGCTTTGATCAAGTTCCTGCAGTCGCTGTGACCTTCCGCCACGCTTGCGCGGCGCCCACCTCATCGCTTGCCGTTGGCCCAGGACTATCGCTAGCCGTTCGCCCGGGATTGTTGCGGTGGTGTTAGTAATGTCATTGTCATTACCTCTACTGTAACGACAATGACATTACAATCCGAGCGGGGTTGCCTTGGCCCTGACCCCGTCCCCAACTTTCGCAATCGGCCCAATCACCCCGGGCCGAAACCCAAACCGGAGCTCGGCTGATGCTTCCCTCTGGGCCCCCCGCGCGGCATACTTAAGCGCGGCCCATTCTGCGGGCCGCGGGGGTTTCCATGCTCGCGCGCTTCGCCATACCACGCATCATGGTCGGATTGTCCTTGGGGGTCTGCGCGGTCCAAGCCGGCAAATACCAGGTGCTCGACTTCTGGGGCGTGGGCGGCTATGCGCATACCAGCCGCGTGACCGCGAACACCTATCTCGATTCCCTGGCCCTGGTCATGGGCATCGACGTGGTCAAGACCGAGGACCCCGCCGTGTTCACTCCCGAAAACCTCGCCAAGTACCGCGTGGTGGTGCTGAACAGTTGCACCGAGATGGGGAAGATCCTGAGCGTGGATCAACGTTCCGCCTTGATGGCCTTCATCCGCACCAAGGGCGTGGTGGCCTGGCACGCCTCCGGCGACAACAAGGGAAGCTGGCCCGAGTATACGGAGTACCTGGGCGGCGAACTGAGTTCCCACGGAGCCGGCATCGCCACCGTCCGCCGGGAGAAAACCGTAGCGGATAAGTCCCTGCCGGGCGGACCGGATACGGCGCGCTTCGACGAGGAATGGTACGCCTACAAGACCAATCCCCGCGCCGCGCCCAACGTCTCGGTGCTGTACACCATGGACGAGGCCTCTTGCGACTTGAAATGTTCGCCGGTCATGGGGGATCATCCCATCGTGTGGGCCCGCAGCGAGCCTACCGGCGGCCGCATGTTCTATTCCGGCATGGGTCATTTCGATCATATCTTCAAGAAGACGGAATTCACCCGCACCCTGTACCGACAGGCATTGGAATGGGCCGCCGAGGCCGGGTCCATGGCCATCCGCGCTCCCGCCGCCCGGGCGACAACCGATGGGGTATCCGCAATGTTACTGGGGGGTTCCCTGGAAATCGGGTTCGCAGGGACCGGTTTCCATGCCTTGACCCTGGGGACCCTGGCTGGCCGTAGCCTGGCGTACCGCGCAGGTAACGGGCCCATGATCTACCGTTTGCCGTGCCCGGCCGCCTCAGGGCCGCTGACCCTTATGACCACGGGGCCCGACGGAACCAAGGTCAGGTTGCTGGGCCAGGGCCGTTAAAGCTCGGTATACTTCTTCTTGGAGCCCTTGGCCTTGCTTACCGGATACTTGGCCGCGTTCTTCTTCAGCTTGGCCTTCACGATGGCTGCGACGTCCAGCCCGCAGGAATCGGCCAACAGGAACGCCGAATAGAATACGTCCGCCAATTCTTCCGCCACGCGCGCCTTCTCGATTTCCTCCGGCGTCTTCCAGAGGAAGACTTCCAGCAGTTCCCCGGCCTCTACGCTCAGGCAGATGGCCAGATTCTTGGCATCGTGGAACTGGGCCCAGTCCCGCTCGTCGCGGAATTTCCGGATGGAGGCGGTGATGGCTTCGATGTCCGATCGCTTCTTCATGCTTCGCCTTCCCCGCTTTCCGCGGTATCCCCATCATGCGCATCATCCCCATCATCCCGCGCGGCGCGGTCCCCCATGGTCGCCCATCGCAATTTCGCCGGGGCGCTGCGGGGATTGGCGCGCCTCTCTTCCGCCGAAGGCCGGATGGGATCGCGCACCGCGTTGGCGAAAATTCCCGCCCGCGTATACGCCTGAAAGGATTTTTTCACCCGGCGATCTTCGCCGGAATGGAAGGAGAGGATGGCGACGCGGCCCCCGGGCGCCAGGCATCGCGGCAGCATGGCCAACAACCGATCCAGGGATCCGAATTCATCATTGACGGCGATGCGGAAGGCCTGGAAGGTGCGTTGCAGCGAAACGCCCACTTCTTCCTTATCCTTGTGCTTCAGGGCGGCGCGCACCGCATCGGCCAGTTGCAAGGTGGTTTCCATCGAGTCGCGGCGCGACCGGATGGCGCGGGCGATCTCCTCGGCGAAAGGCTCGTCCGAGTTCTCGATCAGCATCATGGCCAAGTCATCTTCGCTGCATGATTTGATCAGGGAGGAGGCGGGGCGTCCATGGGAGGGATTGAGGCGCAGGTCGAGGGGGCCTTGGGCCTTGAAGGTGAATCCCCGCGCGGGATTGTCGATTTGCATGGAGGAAACGCCGAGATCCGCCATGATGAAATCGAAACCGCGGTCCGCCATGGCGCGTACGCTCCCGATGCCGGCGAAGTTCATGCGATGGGCGGTGAACTGCTCAGCGGTATACCCGAGGCCGCGCAGCCTCTCTTCGGTGCGGGGCATTTCCAGGGGATCGACGTCAAGGCCGTGCAAGTGGCCGCCGGGAAGGATGCGGCGCAGCAGGCGCTCACTGTGGCCGCCGAAGCCCAGGGTGGCGTCAACGCCGACATCGCCGGGTTTGGGGTCCAGGGCCTTGAGGATCTCGCCCACCATGATGGGCCGGTGGGTGCCCGCCGGAGTCTGGCCCCGTTCGATGACTTTTCGGGTATCGGCCTGGTACTGATCGGGATTCAGTTCCTTGTATTTCTCGTGGAAGGCCCGCGGATGCGTACCGCGGTAGCGGACGCGGCGTTTGCGCGGGGGTTCCTCATCGGCCATGGAAGCCGGTAAGGTAGCTTATTCGGGACCCGATTATTAATTTTAGGCCCCAATTCCAACCCATGTGAGCGCGATGATGGCCAACGATATCTGCCCCTGCGGCACCCAGAAACCCTACTCCGAGTGCTGCGAGCCCTACATCAAGGGCAAGTCCCCGGCGACCGCCGCCGACCTGATGCGGTCGCGCTACAGCGCGTTCGCCAAGCAGGATATCGACTACATCCTGAACACCGTGGCCCCGGAGCGCCGCAAGGATTTCGATCGCAAAGGCATCGAAGAATGGTCCCGCGGCAGCGAGTGGACGGGTTTGGATATCGTGGCGACGGAAAAAGGCGGTCCCGCCGACACCACCGGCACCGTGGAATTCGTGGCCAAGTACAAGGCCGGCGGCGAGGACCAACGCCATGAAGAGTTGGCCACCTTCCTCAAGATCGACGGTCGCTGGTTCTTCGAGGACGGCAGCACGCCCAAGCCGAAACCGGTGCGCTTGGAAGGGCCGAAGATCGGCCGGAACGATCCCTGCCATTGCGGCAGCGGCAAGAAGTTCAAGAAGTGCCACGGGGCATAACCCCGAAGCCCGCGGCAACGCAGCCCGTCAATTCGTAGGGGTCAGGAAATCCGAGGTCACCTGGGTTGCGTTGATCCGGATCAGATCCAGCGTGGTCCGGGCGGATGAACCGCAACAACTGGAAAAAAACCCGTACTCAGTGTGGATCAGAAGTCCCGTGCCGCGATCATAAAGCGACAGTCCGTGCATGGAATCCAATTCGAAATCCAAGTCGGTAACGCTCCGGCTTTCCCCGCCGAAATACGCCTTGCCTCTGGGAAAAACCGGCGCGCCAATCGTCGTAGCCAGGAATAGGGCTTGCGGCATCGATGTCAGCTGCTGGTTCGCGACGCCTTTCGAATTGATCAGGCTCCCGCGGAATGTCCCCGCGACGGAATCCAACGGCAACGCGGCCGTATCGATGGATGCGCCGATGTCGGAATTCGGATTGTGTCGGAACCGGATTTTCCGTTTGAGGGTGAAGCGGAGTACTTGCACGTTCGAGGAATCATAGGTTGAATCGACATAGACCTTTACGCTACCGACGGAGTCGTCCATGAAGATGGCTCCCACGTACTTGCTCGAATAATGGAATGCGAATTCCAGTGAATCGATCAGCCTGATCTTGTCCCAATCCAGTTTCGGGTCGGCTACCGCGGGATCATATCTGGATTCGCCCGGCCCGAAGGGGTTTGTGCAGCCTTGCAAAAAAGCCAGTGCGGCATAGCAGGCCAGGATGAAAGCAAAAGGGTAGCGAAGCGGGACGGCGGGCATGGGTAGGAACCTACCATCGCCCGCGCGGGTCGGCAAGCACCATTTCCGATGGTCAGGAGCCCCTATTGCAGCAAAATCCACCCACTGGTCAATCTCCCGCGGGTCTTCTCCACCAAGTCCAATCCGCTTTGGACCAAACCGATAGATTGGTCAATTCCAAGGCCGCGACCTTTTGGTGCTCCGCATAGGTGCTGCCCGAGAAGCGTTGCGAGATGCTCAGCGCAAAATGGTTGCACAACCGCAACCCCAGCGCCCACTGGAACGCGCTTACGGTTTCCGATCGGCTCAACCCGATTACCTGCGTGAAGGTATTCAGGAGCGTGGCGTCCACGAATTGGTCCCAGCCGGGCACAGCGTCGCCCAGCCCCCGAGGATAGCCGGCGGTAACGGATGAGGACAGCGTGGTCTGCAGGATAAGCAGGGACTTGGATTTGAGGTAGTAGTCGAACCCGGCCCCTGCGGCCCACGCAGGCGGCGTGAGGGCGAAATCCCCGTCGGACCGGTAATCCAGGTTGTTCTGGACCGAAACCGGGCTACGGGTGCTGCGAAATACCGGTCGGACTCCGGACACGGGTTTCCCCAGGTTGAGAATGGAAACCCCCAGGCGGTAATGTCCGCGATACCGGGCGTAGTAGCCCACTTCAAGCAGCCATCCATCCGATCCCAAGCCCTGCTCCTTGATGATGGCGGGCGCCATGGCGTACTTGAAACCGAGGCCGAAATGGTTTTCCCAATGCCCATAGGAGAGCGCTCGCAGCCCTCCCGCCAATGCGAACTCCTTCACCGAAAAATCCTCGAAGCTCCGGGAGCTATCCCCATCCAGCCTGCCCCGCGTCAAATCGAGTCGGGTTTCACGGAACGCCCATCCAAGGCCCTGCGCGGAGTGGATGGAATAGAGGGATAAGCCGTTCACATCGGGCAGATTCAAATCGGGGGCGATGCTCGAGTAAACCAATCCGATGTCATCCCGGCTCCGGGACGCGCCCAGGACCGCCGGGTTGACCGCGTTCACGCCGATGTAATCCTCCCGGACGACATTTGCGGAGCCGAGGGTCTGCGACGCGATTTGGAGGCCGAGCCCATGCGAGACCGACAGGGAGTCGGTGACGATACCGGATCCGGATTGCGGCCCCCCGGCATGGCCGATCGGGATTTGGGCGTGCGCATATCCGCACAGGAGCTGCACGAGGCCGCTAAGTAGTATCGATGGAATTGGGCGCACGCATCCCAAGAATAGCCATTTTCCACCGAAGTGGTAGACGGGGGGCGTCCGCTATTGCGGCAGAATCCGTCCCGCGGAATTCCAGTGCGCATTCCCCCAGCCATAATCCGGTGCGGAAGTCGCGCTGCGGGATATCACGGAGGGACGGGTCATCCGCCCCCGCGACTGATTTACCAGTCCAATCGACGAAGGCACAAGGTACTTGGCGAAGAAATCGTAGACGGTCTTGGTGTTCACGGCCGACCAGAATACGGCCGCAGAATGCCCGGCGCCAGTCAGGATGGTCAGCGTCGAGGGCACGTTGTTCTTCTTCAGGGCCGAGTCGAGGAACTTGCTCTGCTCGATCAGCACCTGATCGTCGGCGGTGCCGTGGTAGATGGCGAAGGGGGGATCGGTAGGCTCGACGAAGGGGAGCGAGCTGGCCGATTTGCACTTGTCCGGGTTTTGCAGCACGAACCCGTCGATGAGCATGTTGGGCGGGAAATCCGCCTTGGTCACGTCCCACGCGAAATGCCCAGCGCCCTCGGCGCTGCGGAAGAAATCCGTCGGGCCGTAGTAATCGGCCACCGCCTGCACCCGCGAGGAAACGCCGGGGTTACCCCCTACGGTTCCTTCCAGGTCTGCCGTGTACGCGCCCGAGGTATACATGCCCACGCCTCCGGCCGTACCCAGGATCGCCGCCAAATGCCCTCCGGCTGATTCACCCCAGGCGCCGATCACGCCGTTCAGGTTGTACGTCGCCGCATTGGCGCGCAGCCAGCGCACCGCGCCTTTGCAATCCTGGATCTGCGCCGGCCACTTGGCCTCTTCGCTCAGGCGGTAATTCAGGCTCGCGACCGCGATGCCTTTGGGCACCAGCACCGACGTGATATGGCCGATGTTGTCTTTGGTGATATGCGTCGTCGTGCTCCACGCGCCGCCGTGGATCCACAAGACGATGGGAGTCGTAGTCGTGGCGCCTTGGGGCAGGTACAAATCGATCAGCAACGCCTTGGTCCCGACGGTGGCGTAGGTGAGATTGGGAACGGTCTTGATGGTGAACTGGGCCTCGGCCTTGGCTACCAAAGCTAAACCCAAGGCCAAGGCGGCCCATCCCATCCGCGCGCTTTTGCTCATGAAGTTCTCCCCTGCATACCCTAAGATAGACCCCATCCCCAGGGGCGAGAGGCGGCCCTGCGAGGGGGGCGGGGTCCCGGCGACCCCGCCCGGCCTTATTTTACCCGGCGGAGGGGGGTGCCCGCCACGGGGGCCAAAAACAAGGAATCTCCAGGTCTCGGCGCCGTTTGCAGCGGTTTACTTGGCCGGCTTTTCCGCCAATCCCAACCAGAACAGTTCGCCGCGCTGCGATTCCGCGATGGTCTGGCTCAGGCCGTTGGTGTATTCCAGGGTATGCACCGCGGGCGCATGCCCATCGGGTCCGGGCTGGCCCTGCTTGCGGGTTTCCACCGAGCGCAAGGTGCCGCGGGGCGCGGTCAGGCCGAGCTGCGAATCCGGGGCGCCGAAGAAGCGGGTCACCACTTCGTCCCGTTGGCCTTTGCGTTCCGTATCCACGCGCAGCACCCCAGCCTCCCGGCCGAAGGTGCGGATTTCGGAATGCTCCGAGGCCGAACGGCCCAGGACCTGGGATTCGGGCGGAAGCGGCGTGTCCAGGATCTTGCGCAAGGCCTGCTTCTCTTCGGGCATGAAGGATGCCAGCTCAGCGGGCTTAGGTTTCGCGCCCGGCCGTTCGCCCAGGGTGCGCTTCTGGCCCTGCGCCGGAGCGGAGGATTGCGCGGCTTTATCGCGCGCAGGGGCGGGCTTATCTTCGGTTAGTCTCAAGAATGGATTCGCCTTGGTGGACGGGTTTCCCGGATTGACGTGCATGATCGATTGCCTTTCAGGCCCGCATTGCTTCCCTGGGCCCACGACAAAAGCTAACGTGCTGCGAACGCAATGGGTGCGTTCCCGCAGTGCCATACGGGCAGTGTGTTACAGGGGGGGATGTAATCGGGCGGAATTCCAAGGCCGGACCTGGGTTTAAGCCGTAACCCAGGGGTTTCTGGTTATAGCTACATTTCGGTTTTTGCGTTACCCGACGAACTTCCCAATACCCGCCTAGAAAGGTGCTGCCATGCCAACGCTGATCGGCCTACTGTTAATCATCACCGCGGGCGCGCTCATGCTCGCGCCCCGGTTCATCAAGGACTTCAAGCCGATTCCCGGCATCGTCCCCCAGTTCATGTTGCTCGTCGGGATATTCCTGATGCTCATGACCGAGATCTTCTTCTACGCGCACCCCGGCTTCTACTACGTGGTGCAGTACCCGAGCGGCAACCAGAAGCCGATCGTGTCTTCGGGTATCAAGCCGCGTTGGTTCGGCCAGGTAATCCCGGTGAAGCAGGTGCTCACGCTCAAATTCTCCGAGAAGAACGACGGCGATTATTCCGGATGGGCGCCCCCCTTCAAGATCCGCTTCAATGATGCCGTCGAGGCCTCCATCTCCACTTCCATCCGCATCCGGATTCCGTCGAATCCCGAAAACCTGTTGCACCTGGCCCTGGAATACCGCTCCCAGGATAACCTGGTAAGCAGTTCCATGATGCCGGCCATCCGCGAAGTGCTGCGCAATTCGGCGCGCATGATCTCGGCCCAGGAATACATCATGGGCAAGGGCGGGGTATTCGAGCAAGCCGTGTCGGACCAGATGCAGAACGGGATTTACGAATTGGAAATCCGCTCCTACCGGGATACCTCCCGGATGGCTTTCCAGACGCCGGACCAGCGTCAGTTGGAGAACAACTCCGTGGTCCGCAACGAAGTGCTCAAGATGCTGGATAAGTCAGGCAATCCCATCCGCAAGCTCAATGATTTCATCAAGTACGGCATCGAGGTGTCCCAGGTGGTGGTGGACAACGTGGACCCGGAGCAGAAGTTCAAGGACCTGCTCGATCAGCAGCGGGACGCGGCGGGCAAGGCCAATGTAGCGCGGCAGGAAGCCCAGCGGGCCCAGTACGAAAAGGAGAAGATTATCGCCCAGGGCGAGTCCAAGAAGGCCGAGACGCGCGTGGCCAAGGAAGTGGATCAGCTGAATATCCTGGTGGCGGCGGAAACCGAGATGAAGCAGGCCCAGACGCATATCGCCACCAACAAGTACGCCCTGGAAGCAGCGGAACTGGCGGCCAAGGCCACCAAGGTTTCCGCGGACGCCGAGGCCTACCAGCGCGAACGGATGATGAAGGCGGACAATGCCCTGGATAAGCGCCTGGCGGCCCAGGTGAAGATCAATGAGGTATGGGCCACCGCCCTGCATGGCGCGAACCTGGTGCCCACCACCTTGATCCAGAGCGGTGATTCCAAGGGCGGCAATTCGGCGGTGGATCTCATCCACCTGCTGACCGCGAACGCCGCGAAGCAGGCTTCCGAGACGGCTTCCAAGTAAGCGCCCAAGGCGCTCGCAATCCGCGCTACGGCCGGAAGGGAATCCGTGCCCGCCTGCCGTCGGCCGCGAACCATACCGGTTCCCGTTTCCATTGGAAGCGGTTGCTGGGCGAAGCCTTGCTTGAGGAGCGCTCTTGCGGTCGGGCCAGGATGCCGGTGTAGGTGGAGCCGGCCACGTAGGCATCGAGCGTCAGGTAGATCTTGGTTATGGAAACGTACTTGATGAGACCCACCCCGGGCGCATAATACCTGGTCGCGCCGTAATCCTTATTCGAACTGGTCACCTCGTAGCAGGAGTCGAACGTGCCGGCCGGTACCGTGACCTTGCCGACGTAGCGCGGCGTCAAGGTTTGGAACTCGCTCACGAATGAAGTGATCTTGTAAAAGGAATGGACGGCATACTTGTACGGTCCGTTGAACCAGAATCCATCCCGGGACGCGTAGACGTATTGGCCGGAATCCCGCAGGAAAGTATCGCCCCATCCCGAGGCGCCATCGTCATTACGCTCGATTTCGTACTTGTCGATGTCCGGTATCTTATCCACCGTCTGATGGTCGCGCATTTCCGCCGTATCCACGCCCGTCCGGGTACCGGAGGAGTCGTATTTGGTGTAGTACCAATGGTTTCCCGCCTTGATCGGGAAATAGTCTCCGGCCAATGCGGAATGGCAGGATAGGCTGAGCACAAGACTGAGTAGGACGATGATTCGCGGCATGCAGGAAAAGTAAGCGCGTAACCACTACGCCGCCAGCTATCGGCGGCAAGGAATCGCGATTTAGGGATACGTTAGCCGCATCCCGAACCATCGAGTACGGCACCGGGGCGGTTCCCGCTACAGCAGGAATTTTCGCAGGATAGGGCGCGCGGATCCAGGCGCGCTCAGGCTCAGTACGTAGAGTCCCGGCCTTTGTCCGCGCAGATCGAACCGTTGCGATTCCCGAGCCGCTTCGGCCCGCAGCACCGTCCTTCCGCTCGCGTCGAGCACCTGCATCCGGCTGCCGGGGGTAAGCCCGTCCACGGCCAGTTCCATGTCGGCAACCCGCACCCGGTAGCCGCCCGCCGAAATCGCTTGCGGCGCAAGCGCCCGCGTAGAGAGCGGCGCCGCGGTGGCGGCGAGGTACTGGAACGGCGCGAGATCGATCTTGGCCCCGAGTTTAATCTCGGTCCGGTCGAAGCCGTTGTACCAGGTGGTATTCGCCAGGTCGGGGGGAAGCGTATAGGTTACCGCATGGTTGCGGGCGTTCACCAGCACCAAGGCCTTTTCGTTCGCCGTCTTTTTCACGAACGCGCTCACATCGTTATTGCTGTAAGAAACCGGTACGCCGCGGCGGATGGCTTCGCTCTTGTTGCGGAACCGGATCAGCTTCACGTATTCGTCGGTCACCACGGGATTGGCGTCCCATTTGATTTTCTCTTGGGTGAAGGGGAACTTGAGCGCGTAGTTGAGGGCGATCTCCTGCCCGTTGTAGATCAGGGGTACGCCCCGGTTGTAGGCGGCCAGCACGAATGCGGCGGTCGCGCCCGCTTGCCCGCCCATCAGGTTCTGGGGAGGCCCGTCCCAGCCGTTCACATCGTGGTTGGTGATATACCGGACCAGGCGGTTGGCTTCGCCCGCCTGCTTGTACTGGGCATCGTTCTCGGCCTCGATACGCGTCGCCGGGCCGCCCGATCCGAATATGTTGCGCAAGGCGTCGTAGAAGGAAAAGCCGTGGTTGTAATCGAAGGCCTTGTAATTGTCCTGGCGGCCGCCTTCGGCGTAGAGGATCAGCTTATGCCCGGCGATGCCGCGCAGGTTGCCGTTGGCCTGCTGCCAAAAATCGATGGGAGGCCCGTCCACGTAGTCGTAGCGGAAGCCGTCGCAGTTCACGTTGAAGATCCACCAGCGCAGCGCGTCGATCATGGCCAGACGCATTTCCGGCACGTTGAAGTTGAGCTTGGCCACGTCGTTCCAAACGAAGTTGTTCACCTTGGCCGGCTGGATGACGCCATTGGCGTCCTTTTCGTACCAATCGGGATGCGCGTTGATCCAGGGGTGATCCCAGGCCGTATGGTTGGCGACCCAATCGAGGATCACCGCCATGCCGCGCTTATGCGCCTCCGCGATCAGCTTGCGCAAATCCTCCACATTGCCGAACTCGGCGTTGACCGCCTTGTAGTCGCGCACGCAGTAAGGCGAGTTGGCCGTCTTCACGATGCCCACCGGGGTGCAGGGCATCAGGTAGAGGATGTTTACGCCCAGGGCCGCGATGTTATCGAGTCGTTCGGTCACGCCCTGGAAACCCTTCTCGCTGAAGGCGCGCAGGTTGACCTGGTAGATGGACGCGTCGCGCGGATCGGGCACGCCTGCGAAGGGCGTTCCATACTGCGGCGGATCCTGTCCGAAGGCGGGTTGGAAAATGGCGAGTTGTAAAACGGCGAGCGCGCCGAATGCGATTCCGGATTTCATGCTTCCCCCAATTTGCCCGACCAACCGCGCGCGCTCAATGCCTGAGGTGCGCGGATCATTCCCAGGTCGGGTCTACCCAAGCTACGGGCGCGTCCCCCTTCCCAGTCCCGGTTTCATGATCCCGCGCGCTTATAAGTTCTCCCTTTGGTGAACGCAGCGTACCGGGCGGGACAAAGCGGGAAAACCGGCCTTTTTGGCTGGAAATCACGGAGCGGAGCGACAGTATAGGGAGGGAGGAGGCAGGGAAGACGGAAGCTACCGGGAGGTTTTCTCGACCAGTTCTTTCCAAAGCGGGCTGGAAGCCCAGACGCGAGCGATGCGTTCCAGCAACGCATCCTTGGTGAAGGGCTTCCGGATATAGTCGGCCCCGTCCGGACAGAGATTATACTCGGAAAGGATATCCGCCGAATAGGCCGAGATGAAGAGCACCTTGATGTAAGGTTTGATGGAGCAGAGCCGGTTGGCCAGTTCGCGGCCGTGCATCTGGGGCATGAGGATATCGGTCAGCAGGATATCCACGTCCGCATCGGGCTTGCCGGCGATTTCCAAGGCATCGCGACCGCTACCGGCATCGAGTACGCGGATGCCCGCGCTCTCAAGATGGATACGGATCAGATCCCGGATGGGCTTTTCATCATCGACGACGAGGATGGTGGGGTTCTTACGGGCTAACACGACTCGGTTCCGGTTAAGGTGGGCTCACTCTATACGATAGCTAGTCGACTGCCAACCGGCACGGGAAACCTTCAGGATAATCCGTTATATTCGATGGAAAATAATTCCCACGGCGGCCGTGAAAAACATATGCAGCCCGAGGATGGGCCTAGGCGAAGAGTCTTTTGAGAAGGTCCCCGACCGTCTTTTCCTGGTAGTCGCGGAATTCGCCTGCGTCGAAAAAAACCCCATGGCCCCCCGCGCAGCGGTCGATGGCGATATGCGGTTGCGAGGGTTCGGCCACCCGCTCCATGGGTTGCCGGCATTCGGGACAGGGGGATAGGAAGGCGGCATCGAAATCCCGGCCCAGCTCGGCCGGCCCGATGTCTATCAGCTCCGCGCCTTTGGCCTTGCGCAGCGCCTGGTGCTCATCCTTCCGGAACCAGATTCCAAGGCATTGGGGGCAACGGTCGATGCGCATGCCTTGCAGCACGCCGGTTTCCATCTCCGATCGGCATTTTGGGCAGTCCATGAGGCTGCAATGTAGCTTTTGGGCCCGAGGCCCGATTCCGCTGCGGAATCGCAATCCGCGCCTCCCGGATTCCCTCGCCAAACTCCTCTACCTACCGGTAAGATTGATACTGAATCTCGGTATTCGGCCTATTTCCGTCAATTAAGGGATAAGATTGAGACTAAGTCTTGATTATGCAAAGGGCCCTAAGTATTCTTGTTTAAGGAATTGATATTCCAGGAAGTGCGCCTCCCATGGTGAAAATCATAACGCTCAAAAATGGCGAGCCCCTGGCAGGGAAGGAAACGGCTGTTGCCGCCTCCGAACCCGGCGTGCCGCTGGCTTCCCTGCGCCCCGGCCAGTCCGGCGTCATCCTGCGCGTCGAAGCCGAGCCCGCCCTAAAGCTGCACCTGATGGAACTGGGATTCGTTTCCGGCAGCCCCATCGCCTTCCTCATGTCGACGCCTTTCGGCGACCCCAATATTTACGCCTTGCGGGGAACGTCGATCGCGTTGCGGAAGAGCGAAGCCCTGTGCATCCGCGTCCGGATCTGACCCCTCCCGCATCCCGCGGCGGGGAAGTACCCCCGCATCCCACCCCCGACGCCTCCGTCCTCGCGGCTTCCGGCCATAACTCGGCATCCGAGCCGCTGGTGGCCCTGGTGGGCTCGGCGAATTCCGGCAAGACGACTTTGTTCAACCTGCTGACGGGTTCGCATTACACCACCATCAACTATCCCGGCGCCACCGTCGAGTTCGCCCTGGGCGAAGGCAAGACCCATCTCGGCTTCCCCTGCAGGGTAATGGATACTCCCGGCCTCGCCAGCCTTATCCCGGCTTCTCTCGACGAGAAGGTTACCGTGGACGCCCTCTTCGCCAAGCACAAACCCGACGTGGTGGTGGCGGTGGTGGATGCCAACCAGTTGTCGCGGCACCTTTACCTGGTCAAGCAATTACAGGATCTCGGCTTCAACCTGATCATCGCCTTGACCATGTCCGACTTGATGCGCAAGCGCGGCCGCAGCATCGACGCGGGAAAACTTTCCCAGCTGATGGAATGCCCGGTTTTCCCCATCGATCCCCGCCGCAAGGACAAGGTGTCGGAGCTGGGAAAGCTGGTGCAACAGCGTTGGTTGGAAGGCCGTTCCTCGGCGGGAAGGCAGGCCGCGGACGAATCCGCCTACCTTGCCTTCGCCGCGGAGATGGGCGACGAACGCGTGCAACAATACTATGCGGCCTTGGACGAAGTCGAGCGCATGGTGACCGCGGAGCCGGGGGCGGGCGGCCATGCGAATGCCGTCAACACGGGCGGCGCCGATCGCATCCTTTTGCATCCCGTGTACGGGCTGGGGATTTTCCTGCTGGCCATGTTCGTCATCTTCACGTCCATCTTCTGGATGGCGACCCCGTTCATGGACGGCATCGACGCCGCTTTCGGATGGGGCATCGACTCGCTCAAGCATTGGCTGCCGAACTCGTGGCTGGTCGACCTGGTCGCCGAC
>JAHFCH010000239.1 GCA_023249635.1 Fibrobacterota bacterium | reverse complement strand
TACAGGCTCTCGATACTGGGGCTGCCCATCAGGCTTTGCCGCGCGGTCTGCACCAGGGTCCCGTCCCCTTTGTCCAGCGGGTCGATGTTCCCGTCCAAGAAGCGGGTCGCGTACTGGGCCTCGTGCTCTTCCAGACCCGACTCCAGGTTGTTGGGCAAGTTCTCGATACCGAATTTGTGGCTGGCCTCCTGCGCCCACAGCGGCGAAAGCTGCGAGGCGAAATCCGGGGCCTTCTCGTCTTTCAGATGCTTGCGGCCTTCCGTGGTGAGGAGCAGGTACAGCTTGAGGTTATCGCGCAGGCGGGCATGGTCGGCGGGATTGTCGTACTTGGAGGCCATCTCCAGCCCGGCTCCCAGGGTGCGCAGTGCATCTAGGGCCACCATGCGATTGATTTCTATCGCGTGCACCTTGCTCGCCAGTTCCAGGCCTTCGGAGGAATGCCGGAAGCCAGGGGGCAAGTGGCCGCCGCTGCCAGCCTGGATTTCCTTGATCTTGGCCAAAAGCGCGGTAAGCACATCATATTCGGCGCGGTAGTCCGCTTGGTTGCGCCAACGCAAGCGGCCGGATTCGGTGACGGCTTTTGCGACGCTGGAGAGATAGGCGCGGCTACCGAAGAATCCGATCAGTCCGTACACCGTGACGGCCAAAGCGATCAGGCCCATGACGGCGGAGGCGATCAGGGACTGTCGCGAGAGGCTGCCGAGCCGGTAGCCGGGTATCTGCGCCAGCGTCTTGTCGTTCTTGAGCACCCCTCCGAAGAGGAGGTAGGTGAACATGGAACGGGGACGGGAGATGGCATCAGGACGGGCCGAGGCCGCGGGTCCGCGCTGCTTGGCCTTGTGATCGAGAAAGTGGGCCGCCTCGCCGCCGCTGCCGGCGTCGGCGAATGGATCGCTGGCCTTGGCGAAATCGGAAGCCTGGTGGGGCATGACGCTGGTAAGGAAAAAGCCGCGGAACATGGCGCGCTCGCGGCGCATGGTGTCCTTGAACAATTGCTCGACGAAGACCGCGATACGTTCCTGCGCCGCCCCGAATTCGTTGGGGAACAGGAAAATCTGCTTGCGCTGGGCCGAGTCCGCGGCCTGCGACAGGCGCTGGGCCGTGCGGGTTTGCAGGGAATCCCATACCTTCTTGTATTCGCGCTCGAAGCGTTGGCGGGCCGGTGCCAGGTTGCCGCGGAGCGCGAAAGTCGCACCCAGCACCTGGTGGTTTTCGGGCTCCTGCATGTTCTCGAAATATTCCCGGAATCCCGGAATGATGTCGGCATGGGTGAATACCAGGTATACCGGTAGTTCCAGCTTGAGCGCGCTCATCGCAAGAGCGATTTTTTCGCGGTAACGCGAAGCCAGTTCGCCTACCCCGGGGCCGCCATCCAGCAGCTCCCGCAGGCTCACCACCAATAGCACCCCGTCGATGGCGGTGCGCTTGCCATCCTTGCCCAACTGGGTCAGCCAGAACTGGAATTCGTCATCGCCCTCTTCGCCGGTGGCGTAACGCGTCGGCGCTTCCAGGAAGATCCCCTGATTGGAAAACCACCATTGGGAAAAGTGCTGGGTCTGCTTGGCCAACTCGGCCGCGGAAGGGAAGCGCCGCGGGAAATGGATGCCGGAATGTTCCAGCAGGCTGGTCTTGCCGGCGCCGGGATTCCCCAGCACCAGGTAGAAGCGGAAAATGTCCAGCGGGTCCTGGCCCATCTTGGCCTTGCTCTTGCCCGACTGCTTGAGGATATCCAGCGCGGTACGCGTCTCGTTGCGCAAAGGTTCCAGCCAAGGCTTTCCCGCTACTTCCATCTCGAAGGGATTGGCTGCGCTCTGCTCCTGCCCCTTCAGCGCTTTCTTGAGGCGGATGATGCTCAGGATCAGGGTGATGAGACCGGCGATGACCAAGGGCAGGGAAGACCACAGGAAGCGGGCTCCCAGGGCCTTGACGCCCATCACGGGAAAGAGGAAGAACAGCAACAGGGCGATGATCAGCCCCGAGATGAGGACCCAGAAAGTGGCCGACTTGAGGATCTTCATGGGGTGGGAACCTTGCTCTGCAAACGTTCCAGCGTATCCCGGGCCGGATCGAGCGCGCCGTCGCTGGCCATCATCAAGACCCCGTACAGCAGGGCCGAGACCACCAGGAATACCGCGGTGCCGATAACCAACGGCCGCCCGCTTTTCTCGCGACCCTTGACGCCGGGATGCACGTAGGCCGAAGGCGATACGGCCTTGGAGGGCGCGCCCCGCAGGCTTTCGATGCGCTTGAGGAGGTTGCGCACGACGTTGGGCAGCACTTCGGGCCCGGATAGGCGGTAACGTCCCTGGAAACCCAGGGCCAGCGCGAAGTAAAAGACCTCAACCACTTCCAGGTTGCGCTTTAGATCGGGAAGCAGGGCTTCCAGGCGCTTGAAGAAGTTATCGCCGGCCAGGCTGTCATTGAAGAAGGAAACCGCGAGCGGGTCGGCAATCCAGGATTCGCGGCAATTGTTCTCGGAGTTGATCACCGTCTCGTCGATGAAAGCCGCCAGGGCGTACTTGGCCTGCTCGGTGGCTTCCGCGGGCTTACCGTGGGAAATGCAGGTCCGCTCGAAATCCTTGATGTACGAGATCAGCAGGCGTTTCAATTGTTCCGGCTGACCCAGGTTCGCGGTCTCGCGGATCTTGACGCCGATGAGAAGTACGTCGGTGGCCAGGATCGATAAGGGAGGTACTTCCTTGTTGCCGCTCCCGCCGGTTCCGAACAAGGTTTGTCCCGCGCTCGCCCCGCCCTGCCCGAACAAGGTCTGCACGGCACCGTCAGCCCAGTCCATCCCGTTGCCTTGGCCGAAGGCGGTCCGCATGGACGGCTGGATGGGTTGCTGTAGGATGCGCTTTTGGCCGGGTTGCATCATGGTGGATTCTCTGCGGTCGCGTGTGTATGGGTTTAAGGTTTAAGGTCTAAGGTGAGGAGAGGTTCCATGTCGATTCGGTGTGTATTCACCTTAAACCTTAGCCCTTAGACCTTAATCCTTCTTCGCTTTCACTCCGTCGTCGCCACCAGCTCCAGCTTCGTGGACGGCAGATCAGAAGGCATATGGATCGCCAGCGCCTTGGTCTGCGTCACCTGTTCCCACAGGTCGCCGCCTTGCTGCAAGCGGAAGTATTTGAAACCGGCCTTGGCGGGGATGGACGTCGGGGCATTGGTCTCCGGCACCAGCGGGATTCCGGGGAGGGCGGCATTGACCATCATCTCGAGGCGGCCAACCGGCCCGAGCTTGGTCTTGCGCTGTACGGTGGTGATGATTTCGACTTCCGAGGCCTGCGCCGAAACACCCAGGTAGAATTGCTTGAGCGTGGAGAAATCCGCGTCCTTCATGTTCGCGGAATATTGGATAGGGCTGGTCTTGGTCAGCGCGAAAACGCGGTAGCCGGTAGGCACGGTAACGCCCAGCAGGGTTTCCAGCATGCCGAAGAGGGGGCGGAAACAACCCTGCAAATCGCCATGGGTGTACTTGGGCATGTCCCCGGCCTTGATATCGTTGCCGAAGCTCACCAGCGCGCCCGCGAAGGAGAGCAGGCGCCGGAACAACACCTCGGGATGCGCGAAGGGATTGTTGTAAAAATGGATGATCTCGGGCAAGGCGCCATTGATGGCCGAGAGCAGCAGGTAATTGGTGATGGCCTCGGCGTTGAACTGGGCGATGCCGGTGCTTTTCTGCGCACGCTGGCCCATCAGGTAATTGCTTTTCTGCAAGCAGCTTTCCATCAGCTTCTTGACCTGGGCCATGAGCCCCTGGGCGGCGATGGTGCGTACCGAAGTGGGGAAGAAGGCATCGTTGGGCATCACGCGGCCTTGCGCGTCGCGAACCAGTTCCGCGATTTTCAGGGATTGGAACCCCGTCGCCGATTCCCCGTCGAAGAGCAGCCTTAGGTTCAGCCGGCCGAATACGATCTCTTTGGGGTTTCCGCCGGAATTGCCGTCGGGAACTTCCTTTCCTTGTCCCAGGTACCGGGAGGGTTTGCTTTCCGCGCCGAAGGCGAGATTGGAATTTCCCGCCGAGTAGGCCGGGACCGCCAGGTGGACGCCTAGGGTTTCCCGCGCGGCGGGAAAGAAGGATTCGAATTGCCGTTGATCCGGAAGGGGATCGGTGCGCGGCGCGGTGAAATGCGTACCATCGGGGAAGATACCCGAGCAATCGCGCAGGGAGAGGAAACCGTTGTCCAGGGAATCCCGTTCCAGCTCAAGCGATGCCAGTCCGTAATAGAACGGCGAAAGGAATTGGAGACGGGCATTGATGGAGGCTTCCGTGAGCAGGTCGGATTGTTGCAAGTGCTGAGGAGAGAGGACCATCCCCTCCAGCCAGATGACCTTATCGCTCATGGATGTTCCTCGGGGAAACGAGTGTGGGCTTGCATTTCCAGGCGGAAAATCTAGCATATAATTGCGTTTTATTAACGTGATTCGGAAAAAGCGGGATTCCGTAAGTCGGGATCCGAAAGGGGTTGGGATGATCCATCTGGGAAAAAAGGGTTTTAGCCTTTCCGCCCTATGTTTGTTGGCGTTGGCGGGCCTCGCCGGGGCCACGGGATTCCTTACCTTGGAGTCGAGCCCGAGCGGGGCCGAGGTGTGGTACTCAGGGTCGGAGGAAGTCGAGAAGAAATACCTCGGCGATACCCCGCTCGACAACCGCGAGATGGCGGTAGGGAAATACCAGATCTGGCTCATCCTTTCCAGCCACGATACCTTGGCCATCCCGGACGTGTTCATCGCCGAAGGCCAGGTGACGCAGTTGAATCGGGAGATTCCCACCCACTACGGTTATCTGGAAGTAAACTCCGATCCCGATAGCTCGGAGATCTGGCTCGACGGAGTCCGGATCGGTCCTTCGCCCTACGTCAACAACCTCGTCCTGCCCGCCGCGTACAAGCTCAAGGTAATGCCGCGAGAATCCCACCTCAAGAACTCGGCCCGCAGCCTGAACATGGCGCGCGGCGACTCCGTGCGCCTTTCGGTGCAAGCCCCTTACCGGGACAAATCCTTCCTGCAGGAGAACCTTTCCATTCCCGCGTGGCGGTTCCAGTTTGAAGCCGGCGGCGAGTACCGAACCTCAACCGGTTTTTACGACAACTCGGCGGAGAAAAAGAAATTCTCCACCCAAAAGGCGGACCTTCCCACCCAATGGGATTTTCCGGTGACGGTCCGGCTCGGCCTTCCGCAGGATTTCGAAACCCATCTGCAATTGCCCTTCCGTTCCAGCCGTAATCCCCAGGATTCCATCGACAGTCTGGATATTTTCCCCAGCAACATGCGCATGGGAGTCAAGTACACCTACCGTCCGCTGAATATCGGTTTCGACCTCACCTACGGGCTGGGTTTCAAGCATAGCCGTTCCGCCTACGACCACGATTATCTGGGCCTTACCGCCATTGGTGCTGGGTCCAAGGGCAAGATATACGGCGAGGCCCAGGTCGGATACGAATTCCACTTCGCGTCCAAGGCCCGCAATGAATTCGATCCCGGGGACATAGGGCTCCTGCATGCGCAGGTGGGCTACCTGCTCGATCCAATTACCCCGTACCTGGCGGCTTCGGCGATGTACCACTTCGACGACGACAGCAGCGGAGTCTCCCAGAAAAACCTGGGTTACTGGCTAGTCCCCGAACCCGGGCTCATCGTCGACGTGGCCGACGCCTTCTCCCTCCAGTTCGGGGTTCCGTTTACCATCATGGGCAAGAATGCGCGCTCCTTCTGGGGCATCCATATGTCGCTTACCCTGGCGCTTTCCATCTTCTGAGTATCGGATACATTTCCCGGATAAGCAGTCCGGGATGCTACAAGGATGATTGGGACGGGAAATAAAAAAGGGCGGGTTTTGCACCCGCCCTTCGTCATTCTATAAAAGCGGAATCCCAGGTGACTTAGAGGACCTTCGTCTCTTCCTTGGATTCTTTGGAATCTTCTTCCGCCACGTTGAATCGGGGCTTCTTCTTTAGCGCATTGCGACGGCCATGGGTCATGTCCTCGTCATTGCGCACGAACAACGCGTCTTCTGCAGCCTGTGCGGAGGAAACGGCTTCGACCGGGGCTTCCTTCGGGCCATTGTCATGATCGACAGTGGAGGGCAAAGGACGGCGCGGGGCCAGGGCGGCAGGGGCCGCATGTACGGGAGCGCTTTCCGCGGCAGCGGGAGCGGGGCGGGAGCCTTCGGCCATGGCGGGCTCGCGCTCGCCGGTGAAGGGTTCACGGTTGCGGTCACGATTCCCATCGCGGCCAGGGCCGCCTTCACGGTTACCTTCGCGGCCTCCTCCGCCGAAACGATCGCCGCGATCGCCGCGATCATTGCGTTCATTACGTCCGCCGCGATCACGTCCACCTTCGCGTCCGCCGAACCGGTCTCCGCGATCACCGCGGTCGCTACGGGGGCCGCGGTCGAAGCCGCCTTCACGCGGGGGGCGTTCGCCATCGGGACGATCGGCGCGCGGGGGCCGGTCGCGATTATCACGGTTTTCACGGGGAGGACGTTCGCCACCTTCGAAACCGGGGCGGGGTCCACGTTGGGGTTGGGCGCCATTGGCAGGATTGCGGGCGGGGGCGGTACGGTTCTGTTCGTCGAGCTCATCGACCTTGACCGGCTTCAGCTTGAGCTGGGGGGACATTTTCTTGACGACGGGTTGTTCGAGCAGATAAGTGATGGTGCGGACTTTTGCGAGCAGGTAGATGCATAAGCCGATGCTTACGACCGACAGGCCTGCCAGAATAGCAAACTGTACAGTTTCCATGGATTGTGTGTTCTTTCTTCTTTCTTAAAGAGAGAGGGTGATCAGGTGCGGCTAACTCTTGGTTATGCCAGCTTGAACAGGCGGAATGATTAGCTTCGCCTGGTTCACCTGCGTTTTATTATACCCTTTCCTGACGGGAAATAACCTTTCCCTGACCGGACCGGGGTGGGACTTCTTAATGATTTTGCTAAGCCTTGACGGTTTTCTGCACAGGCGAAGCTGTGGAGAGGGTCTGTTCCGCCTCTTCGGCTTTACTCAATACCATGAGCAGTCTGCTGGCTTGTCTCGTCAAGCTGTTAACACGGCTGATCAGGGAAAGAACCAAGGCGAGGAATACCAAAAACCCCAAGCTCAGTAACAAATTCAGAAGTACCACAGGGATAAGGTAACAAAAGGAAACCGCAGATTCAATCATTTCAATACTGCACGTCTTGACACCTAATTATTTGTGCAGTATCTTTAACGGATACCGGGAGGTCGCCGTGGAAGCACAACTTAAGAAGGATCGCAAAGCCCTGACACCCAGGCAGCGTGAGGTTTTTGAGTTCATCAAGGACCGGATCGAACAGACGAATCGGCCTCCAACCCTCCGGGAAATTGGCCTTCGCTTCGAGATCTCCTCAACCAACGGGGTGCGCAGCATCCTGGCCGCGTTGGTGAAAAAGGGCTTCATCGCCCGTTCCCCTAAGCTCTCCCGTGGCATCGATCTTCCCCAGGGCCAGTCCCGAGGGATGCGCACGCCGCCGGACTTTTCCAGTGAAGAATCCAAGGTTTGCGAAATCCCCATCGTGGGCAGGGTCGCAGCCGGCGCCCCCATGCTGGCGGTGGAAAACCTGGAAGGCACGGTTGTCGTCGACCGGGAATTCCTGATGCGCCAGCAAAACGTATTCGCCTTGCGCGTGCACGGGGACAGCATGAAGGATGCCGGTATCCATCATGGCGATCTGCTTTTCGCCCGTCAGCAGAATACCGCCGAACGCGGCCAGATCGTAGTGGCCTTGATCGGAGAAGAGACGACGGTGAAGTACTACTATCCCGAAGCCGGGCGCGTACGCTTGGAACCGGCCAACGAGGCTTTCGGTCCCATCATCGTAGACAGCAGCATGCCGGACTTCTCCGTATTGGGACGTGTCATCGGCATTATGCGCAAGTATTGAGAACCCCTGGTTCCCGGCCGAAATTACCGGTACATTTAGTACGGCCATGAAAAACCCGTCCCGCTTCCTTCTCTCCCTTACCTTCGCCTTGGTCCTGATCGGATGCGGTTCCACCAAGGTGGAAGAGGGCTTCTACGCTCCCAAGCATCCCCAATACGCCATCGGCGTCGACAAGCAAGGCCGTAAAGAGGGGAAGGAAACCTGGTGGTACCAGAACGGCACCCGGAAATACGAAGCCATGAACCACGGCGGTTTCCGCGAAGGCAAATTCACGGCCTGGTACCCCGATGGGCGCATGTGGTACGAGGGTTATGAGTTCCGGGGGAAACCGGAGAGCACCCTAACTTACTGGCATGCCAATGGGGTGATTAAAAGCCAGGCCCTCTTCCGGGACGGCATCCAACTGGAACGGAAGGACTTCGACGAGGAAGGCCGCCCCATCATTCGCGGGCTGCAAGCGGCAGCCGAGCCAAGCGCGACCCAGGATGAGGTGGCGGATACCGATCGGGAATCGGACAACCTTCGCAAGACTTCGCTACGGATGTGGGCGCTGCGCGTGCGCCAGACAGTAGAGAGCTTCTGGGTTTTGCCCAAGCAATTCGAAAAGGAGCGGCCCTATCGCGCGGTGGCCAAGATCAAGGTGGCCCGGGACGGGAAGATCATCGGCGTGAGTTGGAGCGAGAAGAGCCCCTCGGCGGCGTTCAATAATCTGGCCCAGCAAACCTTCAAGCGCATCAAGCGCATGCCGGCCTTTCCGCCCCAGATCAAGGATCAAACCCTGGACGTCCAATACGAGTTCATCTCCCTGGGAAAACAGGCCCCGCGCAGGCACCTGGAAGCCCGGGATGGCGCCGAGGTCGCGCCGGAGTAGGTCTACAGCGCGGGTCGGCCGGGATCTACCCTGGGTCTGCAGGGGGCCGCGAGAGCACCGCCAGGGCCTTTTCGATTTCCTTCCGCACCGCCGGGTCTTCCTCATCCGGCAGCGCCGCCCGCAGGGGTTCCACCATCGTAGTATCATGCAGGTTACGGGCGGCGACGGCCAGATTGCGGAGCAGATTGCGCCGGCCGGCCCGGTTCAGGGGGCTTTTCCGGAACCGGCTGCGAAACCCGCCGCCTTTACGGAGCAGGGCCGCCCATTCCGGGCCTGTGGCGGGATAGTCCGGATCGTCCGCTCCCCCTGGACTCCGCAGGTGCTTGTGGTTCCAGGGGCATACTTCCTGGCAAACGTCGCAGCCGAACATCCAGCCCCCGAATTTATCCGGGAGGGTATCGGGCAACTCGCCTTTGCCTTCGATGGTCCAGTAGGAAATGCATTTGTTGGCGTCCAGGCGCCCCGGCGTCACGAAGGCGTCGGTTGGGCATTGATCGATGCAGCGGGTGCATCCGCCGCAGAAGTCCTCCAC
>JAHFCH010000238.1 GCA_023249635.1 Fibrobacterota bacterium | reverse complement strand
CGCAGTCATCGGGCAGCATAAGCTTTTCCCGGAGGACAAGGTCGCGGCCGAAACCGAACTCGAAACCATCGCCTTGCCCGAAGAGAATCCCGAACTCGTATTGGCCCGCCGCGCCATGATTGCGGAAGGCTTGTGCCGCCCGGCCGTCGACGCTGGAAGTATTAACGGCAAGACCGCCCTGGATTCGCCCCCCGCCCCTTACGATTCCTCCGCGGCCATCGATCACGGCCTCGCCGAATCCTGCAATTAAGACCTTCTCCTCAAATTTTGCCCGTCAGGTAGGCTTTGCGCCGTGCCTCCGGGAATTTCTCGATCGCATAGCGCAGCATGGTGCGCGGCATCTCCAGGTAATGGCGAGCGAGGAATCCCTCCTCTATCTTGCGATCGCGATTGCCCACTTCGCGCAACATCCAACCCACGGCTTTATGCAACAAATCCTCTTTGCTTGCCACAAGGATTTCCGCGATCCGCAGGGCGTCCTTGAAGTCGCCTTGCCGGATGTAATGCTGGGTCGCCAGCATGGCCATGCGCCGCTCCCACAGGTTCCGGGATTTGGCCAGCACATATAGCGGCTTGCGATCCTTGTCTTCCAGGAACGGCCCCAGGATATACGGCGCCGAGGTATCGACCAGATCCCAATTGTTGATCCATTTCGCTCCGCCGAGATACAGGCGGTAGATTTTCTCCCTAAGCGCCTCGTCGCCGCGCCGGAATTGCCAAGCCAGGATGATCAGGGCCGCCAGGCGATCCTCATGGAATCCCGAAGCCAACAGGCGTTTGGCCTCCGGGAAGGGCAGGGCCCGGTATCCCTTGGCGACCCGGCGCAGGGTCGGAACCTTGAGGCCGCGGAAGACATCCCCTTCGCCGTATTCGCCCGGTCCGGATTTGAAAAACCGTCCCACCGCCGCCGCGATTTCCGGCTTCGCCAGCCCCGCCAATTCCTTCTGGATATCTTTTGCCTTCATCCGCGCCCCCGCATGCCGCATGCTCCCTGCTCCATACCCGGGAAAGATGCATATTATACCCATGCCCCAACCCAGCGCCCCAGACTGCAAGCAGCCCCCCGGCCGCTTCGAGCCTGTCATCAATCCTTCCAAGTGCGAAGCGAAGGGCCCATGCGTCCCCGCCTGTCCATACAATGTGCTGGAAATCCTACCGCTCACCGCGGAAGAGAAAGCCTCGCTGGGATTCTTCCCGCGACTCAAGGCCATGGCGCACGGGAACAAGCGCGCCAACGCGGTGCGCGTCGATGCCTGCCAGGCTTGCGGTAAATGCGTGGAGGTTTGCCCCGAGAAGGCGATCACCCTGCGCCTACGGACCTGAGCCTGCGCGCGCTCAGATGCTGCCGAGCAGGTACATCTTGCCCGAAGGTTGCGGCAGACCGCCCTTGGGCTCGAGGGTGATGGCGAAGGCGCTGATGCGGCTGCGGTCCGCTTCCACCAAACGATCGATCTTGTAGAGCTCGCCGTCGCCGCGGGTGCCCTTGACCTGGAACACGCCGGCATCGACGGGCTTGGAATCGCGGATGACCCAGAGCTGGTAATCCTTGTCCGCGGCCTGGGGCGGCAGGTTGGATACGTGCAGGATGGCGCGCTTGCCGACCGGATCCCAGATGATCTTGCCGTAACCCTGGCTGTCGACCTCCTGGCCTTTCAGCACTACCATCTGCATCTGCGCCGACTTGATGACGGCGAGCAGGGCTTCCTTCTGCGCCAGGGAATCTTCCAAGGCCTCGATGCGCGCCCGGCCCTCGGCCACCGCGACGGAAGCATGGGTCAGGCCTTCGCGCAGATGGGAAACATATCCCAGTAAACCCACGGCGACCAGGGCCAAGGTTGCGGCCACACCGGCGGCGAAACTGAAAGGCAGCAACCACGCGATGCGCGGCTTGGGGGTGGAGGGGGCGGAAGCAGGTTCAATGCGCGCCATCAGGCGATCGAGCACGCGGGGCGATAGTTCCGCCTCGGGAGCGGCCAGAGACAGGTTGGCGGCGGCGTTGGCGGCCGATCGGTAGGCGGCCAACAGTTCGGTGTCCGCGGCGGCGAGCGCGGCGCGGAAACGGATCAGATCTTCGCCGTCCAGCAACCCGAGCGCGTAGGCCGGGCAGAGATCGAGGAATTCCTGTCGCTCCATGGCCATCAGAGTACATCCTTCAAGAGGCCCTGCAATGCCTTCATGCCATCGCGCACCCGCGACTTGACCGTGCCCAGGGGCACGCCCAGCTGGACCGCTATCTCGGTCTGGGTGCTGCCGTCGAAATAGGCGGTTTCCAGCACCTTGCGTTGCTCCGGGGAGATGCGTTCCAGGGCCTGCTTGACCTGGGCCGCACGCTCGGCGAGGAGCACTTGATCCAACTGATTATAATGATCCGTCCCGATCATGTCATCCATGTCGCCGCCGCCGTCGGTGGACTTGCCGGCCTTGTAACCCTTGGAACGGATGCGATCGATGGCACGGTTCCGGGCCATGGTCAGCAGCCAGGTATACACGGAACCCTTGCCGATATCGTAACTGGGGGCCTTTTCCCACACCTGCTGGAAGATTTCGCAGAGGATTTCCTCCGCGTCCTCCTTGCCCTTCACGATGGCGTAGATGGCGTTGTAAAGGACCTTGGAGAAGCGCCCGTAGAGATCCCGCAGGGCCACGGCGTCGCGTTGCGCGATGCGCTGCATGAGGAGGGGGATTTCCGGGGGCAAGGTCATGCGCGGCCACCGCAGGGAGCGGAATACGAAGACGGGTTCCCGTACCCATGCTTCCGCGATCCCGAATACCATTGACGCTGCCATGCCTCTCCCTTCCATAGGGAGATACGCAGGGGATGGGAGCGCGGATTGGGAGGGATTGACACGATATTCGTTCCGGCCCCAAAATCTAAATACCGCATCACCATAAGCCTAGGGATTTTCAGAAATCCATCCCGAGCGTGAGCTTGGGCAGGAAGTCGAAGACGTAATCGTCATCGAGGGGAAGTTGATAAGCTTTATAGGAATAGAAGCCGGCGTTCCATTGCGGTAGCAGATAGACCGGCGAGGATCCAAGATACCAGGCGTAACCCAGGTAGAACTCGTTGGCATAGGAGAAGCCCCGGTAGGTGTTTCCGTTCTTGTGGTGGAACACGTCATGGCATAGCCACGCCGTGTATTCCACGCTGGCATTGCCCCAGGCCCCGCCCCGCGAGGCCGCCAACGGAAAGGCGCGCATGCCCAATAGCAGCGCATGGGAATCAATGGTGCCCTCGTTATGGCGCTTGCCCTCGTAGGTCCAAGCCTGGCGACCGTATCCCACCACGGCTTCCACTCCATGTCCCAGCTTGCCGCGCAGCTTAACTTCGTAGGTGCGGAAAGGCGGGAAGGGCCAGAGTATGTTGATCTCGGCTCCGAAGCCGGGATCGGAATGTTCGCTATAGTTGCCTGCGCGCACGGGCGCGGCCAAGGCGGCGCATGCGATAAGCGCAATCGCCCATGCGCCGAGCGGCCGGCAACGCATTATCGGGTGACCTCGGCCAGAAAGCGTTCGATGAAATACAGGCTGATCTGCGAACCGGGACCGCGGAATACGTAGTCGAAGCCATGGGCGGCCCATGGCAAATCCACTTCGAAATGCTTTACGCCCAGAGGCTTCAGCTTGGCACGCATATGCACCGTATGCTGGTAAGAGACCAGTACGTCCGCGCGGCCATGCAGGATCAAAGTGGGAGGCGATGTAGCAGTGAGATGTTCCACCGGGGAGGATGCGACATATGCCTCCGGCTTGTCCTCGTATTTGCTTCCCAGGTAATTGACCATCAATTGGCGCGAATCCATGATGAGGGGATTGGTGGGCAAACTGTAACCGAATACCATATCGGCGGGGGCGTAGAAGGCGATGACCCCTTTTATGGACGCATCGGGCCGCAAGTACGCGGCCTGCAAGGCGATCTGGCCGCCGGCGGAGCGTCCCATCAGTACGAAGCGCGTGGCGTCGATGCCAAGCTCCCCGGCATGGGAACGCATCCAGTCCAATGCCGACCGCATGTCTTCCACCGGCGCGGGATAGATATCCTTGGGCGCGAGCCGGTATTCCAGGCTGGCCACCGCGTACCCTTCGGCGGAAAGCCAGGCATTCAAATCCGGCAACTGATTACGCGCCCCGCCGTCCCAGCCTCCCCCATGCACCAGCACCACGCAGGGCGCCGGTTTGGCCGCGCCCAAGGCCGGATAAAAATCCAGACGCAGCTCGCGGCCTTCGCGTTTCGCGTATGGATAGGTAGTCACTACCGGCTTGGGATGGTCGATGCCGCGGAACAGATCCAGGAACGATAACGTCGAAGCGCGCCGGAACCCGTTCACGGGAGGCGAGGGGTTCGACCAACGCTCCGCGAATTCCAGTTCCAACTTGTGCGCCGTGGCGTAGGCGCGTATCACCGTCACCGAATACAGCAACGCGGCCCCCAGGAAAATCTGGCCCGCGATACGCCCGGATTGGCCCGAACGGAAGCTGAGCCAGGCCGAAAGCAACAGAGGCAGCACCAGCCAATGGCCTCCCTCCATGATGATGATGGAGAGCTTCCAGAAGGAATAACTGGGCGGCTTGACCACGGCCAACAGGCCGAGCAGGAAAAGCACGATGGAGAGGACGAGGCGCAAGGCGCCGAGGGAAGGCATCATGTGTTGCATGTACGTAGAAATTAACCTGGCGGATTCATTGACCGGTAATCCGTTTTTCCGGCGCGAATGGACGGTTTTTTCCCCCTGAGGCGATCCGATCCGTTGCTAATCTGGCTCCGTATGTAGAGCAGATGCCTCCAGGAGATGGGGGCCGCGATACACCAGGAGAAGCCATGAACGATTCCCGGCCCCATAAGAACGGAAAGCGCAATCTAGCCCTCGGGGGCCTGGCCCAATCGGCAGGCCAGTTGGCCCTCAAGGCGGCGGGCCGGCTGTTCCCGGAAACCACCGTGCGCGCGGTGATGTCCAACATCAAAGTCGGTTGCATCGAAGTGGAAACCCCGGACGGAGGGTTCTGGGTGCTGGGGGATCCCGCCGCGTCGGAGCGGTGTTGCGTCCGCGTCAAGGATAAGGCGCTCTTCGAAAACCTGGTCCGCTTCTGGGACGTGGGCCTGGGGGAAAGTTACCAGGCCGGCCATTACGAAGTTGATGATCTCCCCCGCTTCCTCTCCATCATCGTCAAGAACATCGCCTACCTGCCCGGCATCAGCGGCTCGGGCGCGGCCACGGCGGAAATCAACCGCGAAGGCTCGGCCAACCGCGCTCTGCAAAGCAAGCGCGCCAATACCCAGGCGGGCTCCCGGGAGAATATCGCCTATCACTACGATCTGAGCAATTCCCTGTACTCCATATTCCTGGATCCCAGCATGGCCTATTCCAGCGCCATCTACCAGGGGAAGGAAGACACCTTGGAACAGGCCCAGACGCATAAGTTCGACCTGCTGTGCCGCAAGCTCGAGCTGAAGCCTTCGGACCACGTGCTTGAGATCGGATCGGGCTGGGGCGGATTCGCATTGCATGCGGCGCGGCGTTACGGCTGCAAGGTCACGACCCTCACCCTGTCCCAGGCCCAGAAGGATCTGGCGGACGCGCGTATCCGCGAGGCCAACCTCAGCCATCGCATCGAGGTGCTTTTCCGGGATTACCGCGACATCACCGGCAGCTACGACAAAATCATATCCATCGAGATGTTCGAAGCGGTGGGCCGGGAATTCTTCGGGACCTTTTTCGCCAAATGCCGCGCCGCCCTTAAGCCCGAAGGCCTGATGGCCATGCAGGTGATCACCATGCCCGATGGCCGCTTCGAGGCGTACAGCAACGGTTGCGATTGGATCCAAAAGCATATCTTCCCCGGCTGCCTGCTGCCTTCCGTCACCGAGATGTCCCTGGCCATCCGCGACTCGGGCGGCCTGATGATCCAGCACTTGGAGAATTTCGAACTCCACTATGCCCGCACCCTTCGTGATTGGCGCAAAGCCTTTCTCGGCCGCCTGGAAGAGGTGCGCGCCCTGGGCTTCGACGAACGCTTCATCCGCACCTGGGATTATTACCTGTCCTATTGCGAGGCGTCTTTCCGTACGCGTAATCTGGGCCTGGTGCAATTGGTGCTTTCCTTCCCCAACAACCAGACCGCCCGCGGTCGCAACTTCCTGGAGGACTGATGGCCGGGACATTACCTCGCATCGCCATCGTAGGCACCGGCATTTCCGGGATGGCGGCCGCGTATTTCCTCAACCGCGTCGCCGACATCACCGTGTTCGAAAAGGAAAGCCGCCCCGGCGGCCATGCCAATACCGTGGAAGTGGAAGAGGAAGGGCGCAAGCTGCCGGTGGATACCGGCTTCATCGTATACAACCAGCATACCTATCCCTACTTCTGCAAGTTGCTGGAGGAACTGAAGGTCGAGACCCTGGAAAGCGATATGTCTTTTTCCGTGAAAGGTAAACGCACCGGGATGGAATACTGCGGCACCAACCTCGCGACGGTTTTCGCGCAACGCAGCAATCTGTTCCGGCCCTGGTTTTGGAGGATGCTATGGGACATCTTCCGCTTCAATCGCGAAGGGCATGCCATTTTGAAGGACCGCTCCCACGGCGATTTGACCTTGGGCCGTTACCTTAAATCCTCCGGCTACTCCTCCAAGTTCCGCGAGTACTATATCCTGCCCATGGGCGCCGCCATCTGGTCCACGCCTACGGTGGGCATGTTGGATTTCCCCTTGCATTCCTTCCTGCTTTTCCTCGCCAACCACGGCATGCTCGGGGTCACGACCAACTTCCGCTGGCGCACCATCAAGGGCGGCAGCCGCGAGTACGTCAAGAAAATCACCGCCCCCTTCCACGACCGCATCCGCTACGGCAGCGCGGTAACCGCCGTGTACCGGGAACCCGGCCTGGCCCGGGTGGAGCTGGCCGGAGGCGAGAGTTTCGAATTCGATCAGGTGGTACTGGCGACCCACGCCGACATTACCCTGAAAATACTGCGGGACGCGAGCGCGGCTGAAAGGGACTTGCTCTCGCTCTACGCCTACCAGGCCAATGATGCCGTACTGCATTCCCACCGCGACGTACTGCCCAAGCGCCCTGAAGCCTGGGCCGCCTGGAACTACGAGGTGGACGAAAGCGCCCTCAATGCCGCACCCTGCCTGCATTACCACATGAACCGGCTGCAGGGCATTCCCGCCAAGAAGGAATACATCGTCACCTTGAACCCGGATACCCCCGGGCCGCTTCCCGAAGAGCATTTCCGGGCCCGCTACGAGCATCCCCTGTACAACTCCGAGGGCATGCGGAGGCAAGGCGAGATCGATTCACTCAATGGGAGCAACCGCACCTATTTCTGCGGCGCCTACTGCGGCTACGGCTTCCATGAAGACGGACTGCGCTCGGCCGTGACCGTGGCCCGCCACTTCGGGATCGAATTCTAATGTCCAACCGCACCGGGGCCGGAGACGCGGGGTTGGAGGCAACGCATACGCCCGCAACCGGTATCTACCGCGGGCATATCCTGCACCATCGCTTCAGCCCCAAACGTCACCGGTTCACCTATCCCATCTTCGCTTTCGCCATGGACCTGGACGAAATCGGGACTTGGGATCGCAAGCTGCGCCTTTTCGGGCATAACCGCTTTTCCCTGTATAGCCTGCGGGATGCGGACCATGGCGGCGATGGCATGGGCATCCGCGCCTGCGTAACCTCCCTGTTACGGGAGCGGGGGTTCCGCGGGAACATCGACCGCATTGTCATGATCACGCAGTTCCGCGTGCTGGGGTACGTCTTCAATCCCGTCACCTTCTACTACGCCTATCGCGGCGGTGAGGCCGTGGCCTGGATCGCCGAAGTGAACAACACGTTCCACCAACGGCATAGCTACGCGTTTTTCGGCCCTGCGACGGCGAGTGCGGATGGATCCGTGGCCTTCCGCGCCGAAAAGGTCTTTTACGTCTCGCCTTTCATGGACATGGACCTTACCTACGAATACCGCTTCCTGCCCTTGAACGGAAGGCTACAGGTGCACGTGGACGATTACCGTGGCGAAGAACCCGTGCTCAAAACCCTGATCCAAGGGAAATGGGAAGCCATGACGGATGCGAACCTGCTGAAATCCTTCTTACGCATCCCGTTCATGAGCGTGTGGATTATCGCGTGGATCCATTGGGAGGCCCTGAAAATATGGCTCAAACGCATTCCCCAGGTATTCCGTCCCTTGGACGGGATGAAAGCGGGATGGAAGCCATGAGCATGATGTTGATCATGGCCGCGGGCCTGGCGTTGATGCTCGCTCAGATGGCCTTCCTCTGGGGCATCCATTTGAGGATACGCAATGCGGCGGTGGTGGACGTAGGCTGGGCCGCAGGGCTCGGTCTGCTGGCGGCGCTCGATGCGGGTTTCGGCGCCGCCCCACCCTTCCGCCGCATTCTCTTGCTTGTCCTGGCCGGAATCTGGGCCTTCCGCCTGGCCTGGCATCTTTGGCGCGATCGCGTCGCCAACGGCACGCCCGAAGAAGGTCGCTACGTTTACCTGCGCGCCCATTGGGGCGCCAGAGCCGACTTCTATTTCCTCTGGTTCTTCCTGGGCCAGGGCTTCCTAAATGTCCTGCTCGCGATTCCGTTCCTGCTGGTCGCGTGCAATCCATCCCCAGGAGTATCCCCCCTCGAGATCGCGGGCGCTGCGCTGTGGATCGTCGCCGTGGCGGGAGAATCCCTCGCCGACGCCCAGCTGAAAGCCTTCAAGTCCGGTCAAGCGAATAAAGGCCTGGTCTGCCGCGCAGGACTGTGGAACCTCTCCCGTCATCCCAATTATTTCTGCGAATGGCTCGTCTGGTGCGCGTATGCGTTGCTGGCCCTGGGAGCGCCCCATGGCGCCCTGGGCCTGCTCAGTCCGGCCATCATCCTGTTCCTGCTTTTGAAGGTAAGCGGCATCCCGCCTACGGAAAAGCAAGCCTTGCGCAGCCGCGGCGCGGCCTATGCCCGTTACCAGAATGAAGTCAGCGTTTTCTTCCCTTGGTTCCCCAAACCCGCGGCCCAGGCCGCCTCAGCGCCCAGGAGCGGATCATGAAACAAGCCATGAAATGGATCGAAAAAGGTTTGGTCCCCCGATTTCCTCATCCGGCGGGGCATCCGCAAACTGTTGGCCGAGCGCCTGCGTGAGGAAGACCGCGGCGGCATCGAAGCCCAAGCCGAGGCGCTGCAGGCCTTCGTCGTCAAACTCAAGGCTTCGCCCATCGCCGAGCATACCGCCGACGCCAACGCCCAGCATTACGAATTGCCGACGGAATTCTTCCGCTTGTGCCTGGGCAAGAACATGAAATACAGCGGCGGATTATGGCCGACGGGGACCGAAAGCCTGGACGCCTCGGAAGACGCCATGCTGGCGAAGACCTGCGAACGGGCCCGCTTGCGCGACGGTCA
>JAHFCH010000237.1 GCA_023249635.1 Fibrobacterota bacterium | reverse complement strand
CCTGCGCGGGATCGATGCGACCCGGCACCCCCGTGACTTCCGCGTAACCCGCGGCGTATTCCAATCCCCGCAGCACCAATCCCTGGAAGAAATCCGAAGCCGAACCCGCGTCCGAGTGGGCCATCAGCGTAAAGAAGATGCGGTTCCCCAGACCGTCCTTGCGGATCCATGCCGCGGGATGCGTTCCCATGGGATCCTTGAGCTTAAGGGTGGTTTCATCCAGGGAGTACAACACCCGGCATTGCGGCCAGGTTGGCGCGGCGGGAGCCTTGGGCAGCAGGTCGAAGGAATACCATTCACAGCCGATCTCGGCCTGGGACGGCAATCCCGCCAATACCGGCAGCCCGCGTAGCGACGCGTCCGTAGTCATGCGCACCGTGCCCTTCTGTTCCCCGTCGGTATGCTCCCGATAGCGCATGGACAGCACCGTATCCCTGAACCAGTTCCATTGCCCTTCCGAGTTCGCGCCGGTGCTGTGCAGGCCTACGAAACCCTTGTCCCCTTGCAGGAACCACTGTTTGAAGGCCTTGCCGAAGGGCTTTTCCGCCAGGGTATCGATCTTGGGCATATAGCTGGCGACGATCAGGTCATACTGCGCCAAGTCGGAAGCCGTGAGCGCCGCAGGGTGGTCGACGAAATCGACGTGAAAGTCCAAGGTGATTTGCAGGCGTTTCGCCAGCGCTACCATATTGGCCTGAGGAATATCGTGATGATCCGATTCGGCTCCCGTCAGCCAGAGTATGCGGCGCTTCGCCAACAGGCTGCGGGCATCGGGCGTCAGGGGCGTGGCCACTGCGGCCCAGGCCAGCAACAGCAATACGCAGACGCAAAGGCGTGCGACGGGACCGATCGGTTGGCGCATGAGCTTCCCCTGGGTTTGGCCTGTGGGCCGCCCGGGCTTGCCGACCCGATATGCGCGGCTCTGGGCCGTGGTGTAAATGCGACGCCGTTACGTTGACCGGCGCCCGAGGCATAATCCTACTGGCCTTTGCCTTTATACTTCTCGATGAATGAGAAGAACTTGTCGCGTTTTGGGCTGACGGCCGCCGCCATATCGCCTACGGTATGCGGCTGTCCGGCGATGATGTCGAAGTAGAGATCGGTGCTGCCCGCCTTGATCAGCTCGTTGTACATATTCTGGTTGTCGGTTACCGTACCCCCTTCGTTACCGCCTACGAATATCTGCCAGGGCATGGTGGTCTTGTGGATATGCCCCATGGGCATGGCGTAGGGCTTTTCCTTCATGATGTCGCTAACTTTCAAATCCGCCTGGATATTGGCGTGCTGGCGCGTCTGTCCGCTCAGGGAAACGAAGCCCGCGAAGTGTTTCGGATCGTATTTGATCTCGCTCCACCAGGTCGTGTCGATGGCCAGCATGTGGGTCAGGTAGGCCCCCGCCGAAAATCCGGTGATGTAGACGCTATGCGGATCGCCGCCGTAGGCCTCGATGTTCTTGCGTACCCAGATGGCGGCCTGGGCCGCGTCGCGGATATAGTCGGGCCAGGTCCCCTGCCCGATCAGCCGGTAGCCGGGGGCGATTTCGATGTAGCCCGCCGCCAGGAACTTATCGCCGAAATGCGCATAGTCGTTGCCGAAGGCCTCGTTACGGTCGCCCCCGGTCATACCGCCGCCATGGAAATGGATCACCACCGGCATCTTGACGCCGCTCTTGGGCATGTGCACGTCCAGGATGCAGGCCGATTTTTCCGCATTGTTCAGGGTGCCGGTCTTATACTGGATGTTGGTGAACTTGATGGGGTTGAGCTTGAAATCCTCCGTGCCCGAAAGCGCCTGTACCATGCGGGCGCCGCGCTCGAAGCCCAAAGCCACCACTTCCAGGGTATCCTCCGCGGCCGCCGCCTTGCGCAACGAAGGCTCCGCGCCCTGCGCGGCAACGCCGTCCGCCGCGCGGGCTCCGGCCCATCCCAATGCCTTGCCCCCCAGGTTGGCGATGGCCAGGGTATAGCCCGCCCCGCCGATGCGCAAACGCGCCACGTAGGCGCCCGGCGCCAGACCCGCCGCCTGCGGTCCGGCGAAAGGGGCCACCTGCCAGCGGCCCGCGCCCAGATCCTGATCAAAGGCATTGAGGACACGGCGTCCCGCCGGAGAGTAGACCTCCAGGCTTACGCGGCGCACGGCGGCGTCCACAGTGAAGGCGACGCTTCCGTCCAGCCACCGCGGCCCGGGGGCCGCGGCGCTGGGGAAGGCGCGACCCAGGGGGGTGGGTGCGCCAATGAACTTGTACACCCCGTTGGCGTCGGTCCGGACGGTGACGTCGTGGGCGAGCAAGGTGACCCGCGCGTCCTTGAGCTTATTGCCGGACGCATCGGTCACGGTGCCGGTCAGGGTGATGCCGGCGCCCTGGGCTCCGGCGATGACCGCGACCAGGGACAGGAATACGATGCTGCGTTTCAGGATTGCCATGTCGGTCTCCACGAAAAGGGAATGCGTCAATAGATGAGAATGCGTCGGTTGATGGACCCGCCGGCGCCCCAGCGCAGGCGGACCAGGTAACGGCCGGGACGGCTCAAAGCCACGCACGCGAAATGACCGGGACCCGCGCCCGCGGTCGACCACAGGGTCCGTCCGTCCGCGGTCGCGATGGCAAGCCGCCAGGGCCCTTCCAGGGTAACTTCCAAGTCACCCCGGCTGGCCGCTACCGCCGTCGCGCCCACGTTTGCTGCCGTCGGGAGCGCGGTGCCGCCCAGTGCCAAGGGGTCCTTGTAGCCGGCGGCGTATTCCAGGGCGCGCAGGATAAGGCTGTGGTAGAAATCGGAGGCGGCTCCCGCATCGGAATGGATCAGGGTGGTATAGAAGAAGCGGTTGCCCAGATTGTCCTCGCGGGTCCAGGCAACGGGATGGTAGGCCCCCATGGCATCGCTCAGATGCGCCACCGATTTCTCATCCAGGGTATACAGCACCTTGCAATCCTTCCAAGTGGGCGACTCCGTGGTATGCCAGGGCTTCATGTCGAAGGAGTACCACTCATCCGATCCCGAGAAGGTCGCGGCCAAACCCTCGACGATGGGGAGCTTTGCGGCGGCGGCCTCCGGAGCCATGTGGATGGTGCCCGGCTGGGAGCCGTCCTTATGGTCCATGTACCACATGGAGGTGACCGTATCGCGGAACCAATCCCATTCGCCTTTGGTCTTGGCGCCGGTATTGTGGTTGCCTACCACGCCATGATGCCCCTGGGCCACCCATTGCTTGAAGGCCTGCTCGAAGGGCTTGCCCATGAAATACTCCACCCGGGTGAAGTAGTTGAAAAAGACCACGTCATACTGGTCCAACGTGGCCAGGGTCATGGTATCCACATTACCTGCCACCTTCAGGGTCTTGATGCCCACGGCGGCTTTCATCTGGGCCAACTTGGCGGTCATGATGTCCCGCGGGCCCTTATGGTATTCGGGGGCGTTATCGCCGTTGATGACCAGCACGCGCTTATCCTTGAGCTGGCTCAGGGGATTGGGCGCCACGGGCGCGGCCTGGATGGCCATGTGAGCGGCGGCCAGCATTCCGGCTAAAGCAATAGCCCGACGGCAAGATGGGTTCGGGGCCGCCCTGCCCGGGCACCCGCTTACGGGACTTGGCGGCATATCAACGGCGTCCCGTGGCGTCCAAAGGAATCGCCCGGCCCCCGGTAACCCACATGATACGACCCTCGGACAGCCGCGCCTGCAAGCGCGGGCGCGAGGGCGCGGTGGCGGGACCGCGCAGCGCCGTGGCCGTCGGCAGGCACGACCCGGTGTATTCCACCCGCGAAATCTTCTGGCCCGAAGGCGAGCTGAAATAGGTATTGCCGTATTCGATCACGTACAGCGCCCCATCCGGCCCAATGGTCATGGCGATGGGATTGAAGAAGGCGGTGCTTCCGAAGGGCTTTCTCACATCCGTCGCCGCGTCGCCATTGGCATCCAGGTTGGCGGCCAATAGCCAGCCCAGCTCCCAATCGGAGAAGAACAGGCTACCGTCGAAATGGGGCGGTAGCTTAGTCTTGGAAGGATTGGTGGCATCATAACGATAGACGGCGCCCAACATGCCGGTGCCATCGTTGCCGCCCATCACGGGCCATTTGGCTTGATCTTGGGATTTGTTGTCGTGCCCCCACGCAAGCATGGGCTGGCGCGCGGGAGGCAGGTTCTGGATGCCGGTATTATTAGGCGAATTGTTCACGATGGCGTTGGCATCGAAAGTCTGTCCGTTCACCTTGTAGGAGATGTTATGGCCGCCCACGAACGGCCAGCCGTAGAAACCCGGATCCTTGATCACATTGATCTCTTCCTGCGCGGCCGGGCCCTGGTTGGCATCGGCGGCGCCGGCATCGGGGCCCACTTCGCCTTCGTACAAACGGCCCGAGGGCTTATCGAACCATAAGGTCCATGGATTGCGGAAACCCATGGCGTAGATTTCCGGCTTGGTATTCGCCATGCCGGGGGCGAACATATTGCCGGCGGGAATGGTGTACTTGCCGTCGGTGGTGGGATGGATGCGCAGCACCTTGCCGTTGAGGTTGTTACTGCTGCCCGAAGTGCGGCGGGAATCCAGATCCGCCTGGGAGGATATGGCCGCATAGGTGCCGGGATGGGAATTGTCCCCCAGGCCCCAGAACAGGTTACCGTCGTTGTCCCACGCCAAGGCACCGCTGGCGTGTTGCCCCGCGCCCACGGTGATGGCCACGTCGAGTACGATTTTCTCGTCCTGCAGCTTGTCCCCCACCAGCGTATAGCGGGCCAGGCGGAAGATCCCATACGGGGGAATCCTGGGCATGTAGACCACGTACACGAAATTGTTGGAGGCGAATCCCGGATCCAGGGTGATGCCCATGCCGCCGCGGGTATTCTCGAGGAAGACGTTCAATTGCAGCAGCTGGGTCACGGACTTGGTATCCGGGTCCCAACGCTTGACCGCCCCCGGCCGTTCCATCCAGAAGAAGCGGCCGTCCTTGGCGAACACCATCTTGATGGGTTCTTCCAGGCCCGGGTAGATGGTCTTATCCAAAAAGCTCACCCGCTTGAAATCCGATGCCTGGACATCCGGGCATCCCGGGTAGGCGTGCTGGGCGCGCGCGGGCAATGCCAAGGCCAGGCAGGCGAGGCAGGTAAGGGAGGCTAGGTTATGGGCGGCGGTACGGAACGGGAACGGGATGATTGCCATGGAAATGCCTCTGGGTCGTTTGGATGCGGATTGCCCGCCGATGGATTCCTGGGGGTTAACCTAGGCTTTCCCTCCTTCTCCGCAGTCGGGTGAATACGCTTACCGCTTACGGATTGAAAGCGCCCGTGGCCATGACCGCGAATCCATGCCCAGCGCGCGGAAACGCGGGGAAGCCCGTGATTACGGGTCGAAAAGGATCTTCACAGGTGTGAACGGAAGCTTGAGGTTGGAAATTACCGGGAATCACCCGCGATACGGAGGCCTCGGGTCGAAGCGGGGAGACGGCGGCCGCGGGCATCAAAGCGGACGCCGGGATGGCGCAGCAACGGGGCGGCGGGCTGCGCCAAGGATACCGGAGCCGTCTGGTATTCCAGGCGGCGCCAAGGGCTCCAGGGCGTTTGTCGGCCATGGGTATCGAAGTAGCGCACGCGCGCGAAAAGCGGTCCGGCACCGGCTGTCAAGCGCGGGACGACCTGGGCGGTGGCAAGCGAATCCAGTCGGCGCAGCGGCGTTGCGGCCGTGTCGCGGTACAATTCCAGTAAGGAGAGCAACCAGGTCGCATCGAGATCGGGATCGGCGGCCTTTTCCCATCCCCAGGCCAAGGAAGAGGAATCGGCGAAGGCGCCGCCTTCGGCATTGGCGATGGCGGGGCGCAGCGCGGTGTTGGCGATGGAAATGGGCAAGGCGCGCGTGGCCGATCCGCCTTGGCCGTCGCGGACGATGACCAGGAAGGTATCCAGGCCGGCGTCCCGGTAACCGGCATGATACGTCAGCTCCGCACCCGATCCCAGGGTATCGCCGTTGTGGCGTACCCAGGTGAAGGCCAGCGAGCCTCCGTCGATATCGGAGGCGAAGGCGCGCAAGCGCAGGGAGTCGCCTTCGGCCAGGGAGACGCGCTCGGCCGCCAGAGAGTCCAGGGTGGGAGGTACGTTGGGATCGCCGCAATCCTCGCCGCCATGGCTTTCCTGCCAATAGGCGCGGCCCACGGCGTTGAGCTTGGCGCAGGGAAAATCCCCCGATGCCGGGGCGAAGGCCGCGTCCACGGTCAGGCGCGTCATGGGCGGTGAGCCGGTGGAGAAAAGCGCGAACTGCTCATCCGTCCCCGTGGACTTGTAGTGGAACCACATGGCCACCTGGGCATTGCCGCGGAAGGCGGCCACCATGCGACGCGTGCGCACGGCGACCTGATCTTCGGCCAGTCCTTGCTCGATATTCCCGAACTCGGTGATCCATAGCGGCAGGGCTCCGCCGTTGGCGGACAGCATGGCGGCCACCCCCGCGAAGGTGGTATCCAGCACGTTACGTTGGCCGGTCGAATCCAGGAAGGGCGCGCGATCGTCGTAAGGATAGACATGCAGGCTGGCGATATCCGGGCGCGTACTCGCGGCGAGCAAGGCCTGGCGCAAGTATTCCTTGGCGGGCAGGGCCAGGATGCGGGCGAAGAGGGTGTTCTTCACGTCCGCGATGAGACTGTTGGTGGAGGACGCCGAAAGGGGCGCGGCCGCGGCGATGAGCTCCGCGCGGATGCGCGCGTCAAGTTCATCCCCCATGCGGGACTTCAGATCCTCGGCGGGCTCGGGCAGGAACAGGGATCCCATCGCGACCATGGCCGCTGCATCTTCGTTTTTTATGATGCGCCGATAGGCGGTGAAGATGGCCCCGTATTCCGCGGGAGTGATGGCCGGGAACAGGTTGGGCTCATTGCCGATTTCCCATACCGTGCCCGTGATGCCGTTGGCGTGCTCGCGGCGGATGGTCTGGACTATCTGCAGACTCTCCGCGGCGGCCAGCGCCTGGGCATTGGGGCTGTACCATACCAAGGCCGGCTTGGTTCCCCGGGCCCAACTGGGGAACGCGTACCAGGTGGCCAGGTCTTTCACGTACTGGGTAAGCTTGGCCTGGAATTGCGCGTTGGTCTGCCCCAGGGAATCGGTACGCACGTTGAGCTTGGCGACTTCGCGCACCACGCTGAATCCGGTCGCGGGATCATTCAGGGGATCGACGGAGGAGAACACCGTGCCGGAACCCGCTGCGTAATTGCCTTCCAAGGTGAAGTAGCGGAATGCGAACTTGGCGGCGAAAGCGCGTCCGCCGGTGCCGACCAGGCCGAAGCGCGCATCCACGGTTGCGGCCGAGGTTGCGGCCGAGGTCAAGGCCGAAGCGGCGAAGCCGGCGGCGAGCAGGGCGGAAAGCAGCTTGGGCATACTCCCCAAGCGTACGGGCTGGATGCGGTCCGGCACAAGCGGGCCGGGATGAGTCCGGCGGGGACAACGTGTCCCCCGGTCCTACGGATTCCGAGTCCCCGGGTACCACGCATTCCGGCCTTAAAAACGAAAAAGCGGGCCATAAGGCCCGCCTTTCCTCTCGCCTGGGCGATTCTTCAAATCTTGCGGCGCAGGCAGGCCGCGGCCACGCCCGCCATGCCCAGCCCGAACAGGGCCAGGGAACCGGGCTCGGGCACGGCTTCGGGCTGGGTCTGGATGGATGCGATATTGGTTTCGATGCGGAAATTCGAGCCGCTGGTATGGCGCTCGGCGAAGAACACGTTCATGGTGTAATTATCCCCGGCGGTGAGGCCCAGCAGATCCAGGTTTACGCTCTGGCTTTCTTCGCCATGCACGCCGCCCAGGTCGATGACCAGGCCGTTGTTGATGTAGACCCACACGTCATCGTCGCCGGAGAAGGTGAAGACCTGACCCGCCGCGTAGCTGAAGGTGGTGTTCAGTTCATACGTGAACCCGTAATTGTGCCCGTAGGGAAGCGGCTCGCCGAAGGAAGGGGTGGCATCCACCGGGAAGAAGGCGCTGTTGTAATAGGTGTACACGTCGGGATTGGCCGTGTTGTCCAGGGTGATGGAATAGCTGCTGGTGACGTTCACGCCGGGAGCATCGTTGAACCATTGGTCGAACGCGGCCTGTCCATGCGTGGACCAGGTGGTGCCCGACGGATTGGCGTAGACGGGATTGCCATCGGCGCCCAAGGTCGAAGTCACGACGCCGTGGTCATCGCCGCAGCAGGCGTTCTCGAAATCGGGATGGCCATTGGCATAGGGCGCGCCCGCGAAGTCGCGGACCGTTCCCGTGAGCGTAATGGTATTCGCATGGGTTAGGCCGATGGCAGCGAGGGCGGTAAGCATGGAGATGCGAAGCGTCATGGCGACTCCAGGGAGGTGGTGTGCCGCCGCCTAATGCAAAGGGGATGCCAAAATCCCCAAGCGTAAGGGGTTGAAACCAGGTGATTACGTGTGCGCACCAGAAGTAAGCGTTAAGAAATCCGGCCAATTAGGGCCGGATTTTACAGATGGATGACCTGAGGAGGCGCGACTAAGGAAGGAGGAAAACAGGGAGCAGGGCGTGGCTTCCAGGCTGCCGACCGGGATAGTAACGGCCATCGGGAAGGAAGGCCTTGGCGGCCGAAGCGCGCATGGGCCGCAGGGTCGCGACGCGCACCGAGGCGGGCAAGGCCCGCGTGGTCTTGAGCACGAAGTGGGTCGCCGACCAGGGCGGCAAACTATAGGTGAAGGCGTTACCGCTTACCGTGGCATCGGACTTGGCGGAAAGCTCCGCGCCGGATTTGTCGAATCCGAAGGCCTTGCCGCCGGCGATGGCCACCGGCGTGGTGATGGTAAAGGTGCCTTTCACGATCTCATTGGGATTCTTGTTGAGGGCGATGATATGGATCTCGTCCCCGGCGGGATTGAAGGACGCGAACACGGAGGCATTGTCCCGATCGGACGCGGAGGCTTGCGCCGACATGCTGCCGAACATACCCTTCTGCCCATCGTAATTGCGGAACAGCCTGAATGCCGAAGCCACATAGGTCGGCTTCTCGGCCAATTGCCAAAAGTCCGCGGCGTACACGCCCGACTTCGCGAGCACACCCAGCAGATCCGCATTGGCGATGCCGCCGGTCACGTGGGTCGCCTCGCCGTAATTGTATTCGGTGACCGCGATGCGCGTGCCCGGATAGTACTTGTCGATGGAAGCCTGGATGCGCGGCAGCAAATTGATGGGACCCGTGGTGGCCCATTGGCTGATCCAGCTCGACTCCACGTACTTTTCGTCCCATAGCGAGCGCGGCGCCTGCAGGCGCGCGACGCGGTCCTTGTCCGTGGTCGCCGCCGCGTCGTTGATGCGGTGGTCGCCCGTGGCCTCGGAATACCAATGGATGTCGAGCACGTCGAGCAGGCGCTTGCCCGCCTTATCCGAAGCCTTCTTCATCTGGTCCAGGAAATAGTCGATGTACCAGGGATACTTGCTGGTCGCGTTCAGGGTCTTCCAATCGGGAGCGTCCTGCAGGCTGG
>JAHFCH010000339.1 GCA_023249635.1 Fibrobacterota bacterium | reverse complement strand
CCGGACTGCGCTACCTGGCCCGGAATGAATACAACCCTCTCCCTGAGGAGGAAGCCTTCGCGCCCTCTGATCTGGAGTCGTTTTTCGACGAGGGCGCCAACGTGGTGCTGGAGCTCAAATGCCCTGCCAAAAACGTCCCCCTTTGGATGGTCGATCTCGCCCGCAGCTTCGAGCTGCGGCGCCGAAGCTTCTCCAAGTATTCGGCCGGCATGTCCCAGGTGTTCCGGCGCTACGAATTCGACCCGGGCACGCGCGTATCCCCCCTGGCGATCTTCGGGCGGGGCGGACGCCCCGGGGACAGCGGCGGGGATTGGGATTCGGTGGGAGGCTAGCATGCGCTTTGGAAAAGGCCCGGATGGAAAGGATGGCTGCATGGGGACGATCAACGACGGATGGACAGGACACGGTCGAGCCTCCAGGGCCCTGGTGCTGGCGGCCTGGGCGGCCGCCTGCGCATCCCTGCTCGCCGCCGGGTGCGGCAGCATGGACTCCGGCAAACGCCCCGCCGCGCGCAAGGCGCTCCTGGACCTCCGCATCACCGAAATCCATTACCATCCCGCGGACGTCGACACCATTCCAGGCGACGAGTACGAATTCGTCGAGATCAAGAACACCGGTTCCGCCGAACTGGACCTCGACGGTGTGGGCTTCACCGATGGCGTCGAATACACGTTCCCCAAGGGATCGTCCATCCAAACGGGGCGGTTCATTGTGCTAGCCGCCAATCCAGCCCGCTTCCAGGAACGCTACGGATTCGCCCCCTTCGGAACTTACGCGGGACGCCTCAACAATGCCGGCGAGCAGGTCACTTTGAAGGACATCCCCGCCGACGCCGCCATCGCCACCGTGACCTATTCCGATGCAGGTGGATGGCCCGTAGCCGCGGACGGCGGCGGCTATTCCCTGGTCCCCCGCACCGACGGTTCCCAGGCCTCGGCGGCCTCCTGGCGGGCTTCCTTCCGGATTCACGGATCCCCGGGAGCGGAAGATGCCGGCGTGGTGGTCATCAACGAGGTTTTGACCCACACCGATCCTCCCGCCATGGACGCCATCGAGCTCTTCAACAACAACGACGCGCCCGCGGACGTCGGCGGCTGGTACCTCTCCGACGACGGAGACAACCCGAAAAAGTTCCGCATCCCCGCGGGCAAAGTCATTCCCGCCATGGGTTACCTGGTCTTCGAGGAGGCGGACTTCAACAAGGACACCACTTCCCCGGCCAGCTTCACCTTGAGCTCCCACGGGGAGGAGGTCTGGCTGTTCGCCGATTCCGCGGGTTGCCGCGCCGGCTACTGCCACGGTTTCGACTTCGGGGAGATCGAGAACGGGATGACCTTCGGCCGCCATGTCACGAGCGCCGGGAAGGAGCATTTCCCCGTCCAGAGGCAGACTTCCCTCGGGACGGAAAACTCGGGTCCGCGGGTGGGCCCCGTGATCATCAGCGAGGTGATGTACCATCCTGCCAACGACACCGACGAATACCTCGAGGTCGTGAATACCGGCAGGGAGCCGGTGGAGCTCTTCGACCACGACCGGCCCGCGAACACCTGGAAAATCCAGGGCTTCGGCTTCTCCTTCCCCACCGGGGTCACCCTGGCCGCCGGCGAGGTGGCTCTCGTGATTCCCGTCGGGGTCACCGAGGGCCGCATCCGAGCCGCTTACGGCATTTCCTCTTCGGTGCGCCTGTTCCAGGCCGCCGGCAAGCTGAGTAACGCCGCCGATACCCTGGCCATCATGAAACCGGAAGAGCCGTACGTGAAATCGGGCAGCGCGTCGGGCGACAGCACCGTGCCCTTCATGATCATCGACCGGGTGACTTATTCCGATGCCAGTCCCTGGCCGAAGAAGGCGGACGGCGGAGGACCGGGCCTGGAACGCAAGGACCTGAAAGCCTACGGCGACGACCCCGCCAACTGGATCGCCTCCCCGGCCAATCCGGGCAAGGCCGGGCTCAAGTAACCCTCGAGCCCAGACATCCGACCCATCCCGGACCGCGCCTTGGATGGGCTTTCACCGGCCATCGGGGGTGTTCGGCGATCCCCGTTTCACCCAATCCACGATCATCCGCCTTTCGGCCTGGGTGGGCTGCACGGGATATTCCGGAGGCGGCATGGGTCCGAGTTCCAGCGAGTCCAGGTCCAGTCTTCCGGGTATGGCCCCGGCGGAGCCTATCCATTCGCCGTAGCTGTCGACCGATAGGATACGGGAGGCTCTCCCTCGCAGGTCGTTGCTCCCCCTGCTCGAGTGGCAATCCGAGCAATATTTTCCCGCGAAGGCGCGCGCCTCGACATACAGGCAGCCTTCCAGGACAGGCCCCGCTGATCCGGTCGCGGATGCCGACCCGGGAGGGTTGGGTCCCCTGGATCCGCCGGAGGGGCCCGCCCCCCCACTGCAAGCCGTCAGTAAGAAAACCACGGGTAGGATAAAAAAGGCGCGATTGTTTGTCATCCCAATAAAATAGGCACCTTTTGTTATTTTAGGGACGTGTCAGGAAGCGTTCCAACCCATCATCTATCCGGCATCCTCGACCGTGCCCTGGGAGGGGAGCGCCTCTCCCCCGCTGATGCCGTGGCCCTCCTGGAATCCCCGGATTGGACCCGCATCGTCGCCGCGGGCCACCAAAGGCGCAACCAACTGCATGATCCCGCCACCGTGAGCTATACCGCCTTCCGGGTCATCAACTACACCAATTTCTGCGACGTCGACTGCTCCTTCTGTTCCTTCAAGGACGAGATCGACAGTAACCGGGGATATACCCTGTCCCTGGAGGAAATCGGAGCCAAGACCGAAGAGGCCCTGGCCCTGGGCGTCGACACCATCTTCATCCAGGGCGGAGTCAATCCCAAGCTGCCCCTCGCCTACTACCTGGACGCCCTGGCTCTGCTCAAGAACCGGTACGGGGTGCACGTGCGGGGGTTCTCGCCGGTGGAACTCTTCCGCCTCGCCCGTAAGGAGGGC
>JAHFCH010000039.1:37226-38466 GCA_023249635.1 Fibrobacterota bacterium | reverse complement strand
CCAGATCGCGCAGGCGCATCTGCTTCGCCACTTCCCAGGCCGCGTCGATATTGGTCTCGACGATGTTCTTGCCCTGGTCGCGACCGCGTACCTTACCGCCGGTGTTGACGTCGATGGAAACCAGCGCTTCCGTCTGGTCGATGATGAGGTAGCCGCCCCGCTTGAGCTGCACGCGCCTCGCGAAGGTCTTTTCCAGTTCCTCTTCGATGCCGAAATGATCGAACAGGGAGAGGTCGCCTTCGTACAGTTTGACTTTGCCGACCATGTCGGCGGAGAGCACGCCCAGGAAGCCGACCACGGTCTTATGCTCGTTCTTGTCGTCGATCCACACCGCGTCCACGTCATCGGAGAAATAATCGCGGAGGGTGGTCTCGGAGGAATCGCTTTCCTGATGGACCAGGCCCGGGGCCTGTACCTGCTCGGACAGCTCCTTGCAGGCCTGCCACTTGGACTCGAGCTGCTTCATCTGGATGCCGAACTCGTTCTCGTTTTCGCCCAGGCCGATGGTGCGGACGATGTAGCCCACGTCCGGCGACTTGAGATCGCGGATCAGCTTCTTGAGGTTGCGGCGCTGTTGCGGGTCGCGGCTCTTCTTGCTGACGCCGATGAAATCGGTGCCAGGCATGCAGACCAGGAAGCGTCCCGCGAAGGACAGATGCGCGGTGAGGCGCGGGCCCTTAGTGCTGATGGGTTCCTTGGTCACCTGGACCAGGATTTCCTGGCCGGTCTTGAGCAACTGGTCGATGGTTTTGTTGTCGTCGGCACGGGGCGCCGGCTTGTCGCCGTCGTCATCGTCATAGTCATCCAGGTTGGGGCGGCCCTGCACGTCCTCGACATGGAGGAAGCCGGCCTTTTCCAGCCCGATATCGACGAATGCGGCTTGCAATCCCGGCAGTACCGCCTGGACGATGCCTTTATAGATATTGCCCACCATGCGGTTGCTCTCGGGCCGTTCGTACACGATTTCGGCCAAGCGGCCGTCCTCGAGGATGGCGATACGCTTTTCATAGGGGCGGACATTGATCAGGATCTCGCGCTTGGACTTCATGGGGCGGTTGAGCTGGTTCGACGTGACCCGGCCACCCCTCTTAAGGGTTTTATCCATTGTCTCCACTGGTCGTTCAGGTGTGTTTTGGATGGTAATTTTCTTTCCCAAATGAGGAACCGGACACGGAACCCCAAAGGCCCGGCCCGGCATAATTTCAGCAACCAACGGCGGGCAAATACCCCCCATTTGGTT
>JAHFCH010000039.1:0-37216 GCA_023249635.1 Fibrobacterota bacterium | reverse complement strand
CCCCCCTGCCCACCCTCCCCCCTCCCTTCCCGAGCACCAATTCAGCGCCTAAGGAGGGTGCGAGCCCCAACTCTTTACCCCCGAATCGACAAAAAGAGGGCCCCCGCCCTCCCCAAACCCCGAACAGGGCCCAGCCGCAAAGCCGTCCGAGGAAGCGTGCAGGTGCACGCTGACGAGGACAATGCCGCGGATGGGTCCTGATCGGGGTTTAGGGAGGGTGGGGACGCAATGAGTCAGTGGGAGTTGACCGGGTCTGAGCGGACCTTGCCCCTAAGAAAGGGGTTCATTGCGCCCCACCCGGGAGGGTTGGAGCAAGGGTCCGGGCGGCCTGGACTTCCCCACGGAATCCGGCGCCCGGACCTGCCCGAAAGCTAGGGGAGGAAGCGGGCCCAGAGGGCCCCGGCACCAATGTGCATCGGCACGGTCAGGGCGGCACCCGCGGCACCATGGCCGGTCCAGAGCAGTTTGCCGTCCATGCCGTACAGGCTGGCACCCGTGCGGCCGTGGGGCAAGCGGATCCAATCCTTCCCTTGGCCATGGGCTACGTACGAGAACAGGTCACCGGTCACGCGACCGCCGCGTTCCTGGTAGCGCAGCTCGCCTTCGGGGGCGTGCAGGGCTACGGGATGGACCTGGCCGCGCGGGACGGTGAGGGCCTTCATGCTGGGGCTGCTCATGCGGTAGATGTCGTGATAGGCGTACGCGCCGTTACCGCTCGAAGAAAGGGCGGTCACGTACATGTTTCCGTAGGCATCTTCCCCGAAGGAGGTAATCCCGTTATGCGACTTGTCGCCCGTGAACTCTTCCAGGTCGGCCGGCCATCCGCCCACCTTGGTCGCGCCCGCCAAGCCTTCCTTCACCGCGATGAAGTAGTTGGAAGCCACATCGGTCACGAAGTGGTAGCCGTACAGGGGCGAAGTCGGATCCCCGCGGAATGCCTGGCTGACCATTATGCAGGAGATGCCCGTTCCCGGCAAGGCGGTCTTGCTTCCGTAGGCATCATTGCCCGAGTGGGCGAAATTCCAGGTCCCATTGGTGAAATCGGCGCAGGTATAGGTCTTGCCCCGCCAAGTGCGGGTGAAAGGCGTTTGCTGCGTGGCTCCGTTGGTGTTGGCGGTATCGGCCGAGGTCGAAGTGAAGCCGCCGCTGGTGGGAGAGCAGGGGCCTTCGATTCCGATGCTGTTGGGTCCGGACTGGGAAATGTCCCCGCCGTTGCCCCAGCCGTAATTCTTCCCCGGCTTGATGATGTTGATTTCTTCCCAAGTGCCCTCGCCCACTTCGGCGCCCCAGATGCTGCCGGTGAGGTAATCACCCTGGATGGCGTAGGTGTTGCGGAACCCGTAGGCGTAGATTTCCTTCTTCACGGCCGGATTGGCGGCGGTATAGAAGGGATTGTCCTTGGGAATGGTGTACATCTTGTTCCCCTCGGGCTTGCGGACGTCGATGCGTAGGATCTTGCGCATATAGATGGTGCTGTCCCAACCGTTCTGGCTGTAAGAGTCGGTGGTGATGTACAGCAGGCCGTCCTTGCCGAAGGTCATATTGGAAGAGCCCACTCCCACGCCGTGTTCGGCCACGAAAATGGTCGTATCGCGGGTGAGCGAAGCGTAGTCGTCGGAGAGCTTCCAGCGTTCCACGACCACGAGGCCGGCGACGTCGAATCCGTCATGACCGCCGTTTTGGTTGGGTGCCGTGCCTTTATGGTACTCGGCCGCGGTGCGGTACTTGTTGAAGATGATATAGAAGTAATGGTTTTCGGCGAACCAGGGATCGAAGGCCGCGCCGGTCGCGCCTTGTTCCCAGTACTTCATGATCACGTTGTTGAAATCGGCCACCTGCTTCTTCTTGTAATCCTTGATGGCGCCCGGCGCATAGGTCTTGGTGGTATCCGGGTACAGGGTCCATACGAATCCCCAGAAGCCCAGCACCAGAAAGTGCTGCGGCTTGCCCGGGACTTCGTACAGGCCCGACGTCGATTGCTTGTCCACGGCGAAGGAGAGCCCCGCCTTGGTCACGTCGTAGAACGGCTCCAAGGTGACGTCCTTGGCGAGCTGGGCGCGCGGAGCGGCGCAGACCAAGAGGGAAAGAATGGCGGCTGAGGCAATGGTAGATTTCATGTTCGTCGATCCCCCGTTTACGCGTCGCATAGGTCGCTCTCCGCGTGCCATCCAATATAAGCCGGCCCGGTTGCCCCGGCGGGTCGGCCGGGAATTTTCCGTTGAGAGTAGCGCATCAACACGTCTCCCGCGATGCGGGCCCGGAACGGCGGGGTCGCGAGTGAACGTACCACGCATGTTACGTGGGAAGGCGGATGGGAACCGGGCAAGCGCAGTGGCCCCTCAGGGCTTCTGGGTCGCGTAGTCGAGTTTCACCCGATCCGGGCCCAGGGCGCGGTCGAGAAAGCGGATTTCGTCCAAGGCGCCGTTGAGGGGCGCATCCTGGGGATGCGACGGCAAATTGCGCCCGATGCGCAAACCGCCGTTGGCATCCACGACCATGGGGGAAGCCTTGATGGAATCGGCCAAAGCGCCGTTGACGTAAGTAGCGATGGTCCCGATTTCGGCATTATAGACCGTAGCCACGTAGGCCCATTTCTCCAGGGGCGCGTCGAAGCGGAACACGTTCTGCCAGGGAGCGGGATCCGAACCGGAAAGCCCCGAATCGTAGGCGCCGAACTGCGCGTTGGTATCGTTCATGATGAGCCAATGCACGTCGCTGAGCAGGCCGGGCTTCCCAAAATCCAGTATCGACTGGCGCACGGCAGTGGCTTTATAGCGCAGCCAGAACGAAACCGTGAAGCTGGCGTTACCCCCGATGCCCTTGGGCATGGCGGCCGCGAGGGTGCCGGTACTGGATCCCGCGGGTCCCGAAAAGGCCTTGGCCGAACCGATGATACCTGGCACCTGGGCGTCGGCGTTGATGGCCGCGGAGGTGGCGTGGTTCCCGTTCGGGGTGGCGTCGCGATATCCGGATTTGTCCTCGTTGGCGGACTCGTCGAGATGGTAGACCGTAGCGAATCCGGCGGAGGCGTCGAAGACCTTGGGCCCGGGCAGGATGCCGGTGGCCAAGGCGCGGCCCCAATGCATGAGGACGCCTTGTTCCGTGTCGTTGCCGCGCACGGTATCCAGGCGCACCCAGATCTCCGCGCGCTGCGCGAGGGCGTCCCAACGCTCGATCTGGAACGGGAGCGGCATGCTGTCCTTGCGCGTAAAGCGGAGATCGCCGCCGTCCTGCCGGGCCTGGGAGAAATCGAAATCGGCGGCGGTGAGCCGCACCAGAAAGGGGAAATCCGTGACCATGCCCGCTACGCCCAGGGCCTTGGTATCCAGGGGTATGGCCCGCACCGACTTCCAGGTTTGGAAGGGCGCGGTCTGGGCGGTGGCTTCGGACTGCACTTCGAAATCGCGGGCGAGGGTGATGACCACGCGGTCGCCGCCTTCGTCCAGCACCATCAGCAGATCGGCGAAGCGCCCGACGGGTACCTGATCGAGATGTACGGTACCGGCGGCGTGTCCGGCCGAATCGACGCGTTCCCAAGCAGAGCTGCCGGGGATGTACACGTAGGCGGTTGCGCCGGCGCGGAGGAAATCGGCTACACGCACGTCCATGGCCCCCGGTTTACCGAGGGTCGCGTTCACCACGGCTTTGCCGTCGGCGGGAACAGTTACGTCCTGCAGTAAGGTCAGGGTGCCCCGACCGCTATCGGAAAGCTCCAGATGGTAATGGCCCGGGGGCAAATCTTCCAAGGCATAGGCGCCCTTGGCATTGGTTACCGTAACGGCCGTCGCCGTATCCTGGGAGGGATTGAAATCATCGGTCAGCAGTTGCACGCGCGCGCCGGAAACGGGACGGCCTTCCACATCGCGCACGACGCCGGTGAGTCCGTTGGTGGTCTCGGAGCCGGAATTCCCGCCGCCTACGCAAGCGAGGAAAGCGAGTCCCAAGGCCGCAGCCAGGACGCGCAGCGCGGATAGGCCTTTCACGCGGCCTCCGCTTCGGGTCCGGGGTTTTCCGGCTCGGCATGGGTCGACATTTCCGCACCGGCGGCATCGATGGCCGCTGTGTCGGAACCGGCTCCATCGCCGGCACCGGGGCCTTCGGGTTCGCCGGGATCGGATCCGGGCCCGCTTTGACGGGGCAAGGAAGCGGCCAACTGGGCGTCGGCGAGGTCCTGCACGGCGGTCATGGGGAACACCTGGAAATTGATCTGGTACACGCAATCGGGCTCACCGCTGTCGGTGAGCATATGCATGATGGATTGGCGCAGCTCCTTGATGCGCGCCTTGATCTCCTCGAGATCGGAAAAGCGCACCGCCACGGTGACCGTGGAGATGTCGCGCACGGGCTTGGGATCCTTGACCAGGGATTGCAGGGCCAGCTCGATGCTCTCCTGCTGGTAATTGCGGATGGCCGTGCTCTGCCATTTCTCGCCGGTGGTGATGGGCGGACCCATCACTTCGTAATGCCCATCGGCGTGCAGGGTCAGGATTCCGGTCTGCACCATGAGTTCGACCGATGCGCGGGCCTCGGCCTCGCTGATGGCGGGATGCACGCGCGCGGCCAGCGCCGCGTAATCGCCTTGGAAATCCCAGAAGGTGAGCAGGGCGCGGATGGCGCCGTGGTACCACTTCTTATAGTAGTCGTACTGGTTGGGCTCCAGGGGGCGCGACTCCATGCCGCGCAGGGAAATGAGCTTCTCGAAGCGGGCCTTGATGTCTTCCTGGGTCTTGGCCCGGCCGTAATGGACCAGGGCTTCGAAGTATTCGGCTTCCTTTTCGCCCAGCTTACAGAGCTTGGCCACCGCGGGAATGGCGCGTTCGGGCAGGAGGATCTTTCCCTGGATCACCTTGACCAGAAAGCCCGGGTCCATACCCAGCACCTTGCCCATGAAGCGGTAGGAGAAGAAGCTGTTCTGCTTCTTACGCGCCTCGTAATAGTCCTTCATGTAGGCCTGGTAATTCAGGTAGTCGAAGATGTTCAACATCGATTTCCGCCTGCGCCCCCGGTACCGACATGCGTGGTCTGCGCTCGCGACCCGCGGTACCGTTCTCCCCAGCCAGCTCCCACTGCTGCGGCTCCTTAATATATAGGACGGCCCCCCGAACCCCGCTCCCCTTCTGGGAGAATACCGTTGGCACTGGGCTGTCAACGCACCGATTATAGCGTTTAACTTGCGATTTTCAAATGGAATTGGGGAATTTGGGGAAGGTTTTGTCAACGGCGGTCGGGCCGGGGGTAGGCGAATGAGGCGAGGGAGGAGCCAACCCCGCAGCCGGCTGGCGGGCGAGGAGGGCCCGGCGAGAAAATCGCCGGCGACCCCGGAGAGTCCGATTTTCCGTCTTCAGAATCGCATGGTGAATTCGCCATGGACCGTGAGCTCGTGGGTGGATTCCTCTTTGGGGGTATGCCAAAGCTTGTCGTACTTGTACTGCGAGTAGAACAACGCGTCGACGTTATTGGTGAAATTATAAGAGACTTCGGGCTTACAAGTCAGGGTCAATACGTTCTGGTCCTTGCGCGCATGGTCGCTCGCGGGCAGGGTGACTTCGGTATACATGTAATTGGCGCTGCCCGTCAGTTTCAAGCGCAGATTGTTTTCCAGCTTCACGTAATAACGCCAGAACTGGATGCCTTTCTGGGTTTCCACGTCGTACGAGATGGTGGCGTCGCCGCCGGTATTGAACGCATCGCGCTGGGTGACCTTTTTTTTGTCGCGGTAGTATCCCAGTTGATGTACGGTGTCTATGTAAAATCGATAAGGCAACAAGGTTCCGTCATCTTTCCCGTAATCCTTGGCCCGGTCCAACCCACCCTTGAAGCTGAGTTCCCCACGCACGTCCTTGTTTGTGGTCGCAGCCAAGCGCACCAGGGGATCCAGTTTGTAAGAGATCTTGTCCGTTTCCGGAGCGGCGGAGAATAGTGCGTGCTTTTCCTCTTTGCGCATATTGAAGGTGGTGGTCGATGTCATGGAACGGAAGGTCTTACGCAGGATCGGGATCTTGTTGGCGAAATCGTTGAAGGTTCCCGTCACGGTCAGATCGGGCCACACCACAGAAGTGTCGCTGGCGGTAAGTGCCCGGAACAGTGTGTACTCTTTGGTGTACTTGACGTTGGCCGAAATACCCAGGTCGAGCCAGGGTACGGTAAAGCCCGACCCGGCATCCCAACTTCGGGTCACTCCATGGGAAAATCGCGACGTGGCACGAATATTCGGATCGGGTGCCATGAGGTAATCCATCCAATATGGATTCGGCTCGCCATCAAAAAGAGTGCCGAAGAAATCACCAGGAGTATCGTAGACCCAACCTAACTGGTAGGCGTAATAATCCGCCCAGGTATTCGTTTCCGAGAGGTACTGGTAAGTGAACTCTTCTTTATTGTACTTGTGCCCCACCGAATAACTGAGGTCAATGTTTCGCAGGCGCCAATCTTCGACCTTTTTCCGAATCGAGCCGAGCACTCCCTTGCCATCCCCGGCGGGCCCGATTAAAGACGATAGGCTCAGGGAAGTGTTCAGTTTCACGTCGTGATCGGCGTCGGCTTCGAAATGTTCCGGACTGGTGACGATATTGTCGCGGTCCTTGGTAGAATCGGAGCGCGTCTGGTGGAAACCAGAATTGAAATTGGCCCCGGTGGTAAGCCACGAGAATACGCTGGGATTGAAGTCCAGGTGGAAGCTCTGGGTGCGGTTCCTTTCGCGGTACAAGATCCCGTACTCCTCGCCCAGATGGCCGGGATTGCGATCCTGATTGTCCATGTCGAAGATCAGGTTATGCGCGAACAGGCCGCCGTCGCCGCCGTTGCCGCAATCGCCATCCTCTTGGCCGAAGAAGGTCTCGTCGAAACACTCATGCTCATTGTCGAAGTCGCGATCGACTGCGAGCCGGAAACCGAAATTCAGGAAGGTTATCAGGCGCCATTCCAGATCCACGCCATGGGTCAGCTCCAAGGCGTATTGCGGCGGCAGCACCAGGGGCTGGTCTTGCTCGTTGCGGGGCTTGTTGAGGGTCTCGGTACGCACGAAGGAGAGATCGCCCACGGTCAGGTTCAGCTTGTCCGGATAGGGCGTGAATTCCACGCCCGAAAGGAAGGTGGGCATTAGCCGCCACTTTTCCGTGGACGAGAGCGGCTTATAGGATTTGTTCTCGAAGGGCGAAAGGCTGTACATGGCCTTGGTATCGTAATTGCGGCTGTTGCTGTTGGTGAAGAATTCGTTGCGCTTGGAGCTGGAGAAGGAGTACTGGAGATCCGGCCGTTCGAAGACGATCTGGTTGATGTAGCTGGAAGAGCGATGCTCCTTCTTGTAGGCGGCCGAAAGCTTTTCCTCGAAGACCGTGGTCTGGTACACCCGCGCGTAACGGCTGTTCATATCTTCCTTGCTATCGATGGTGTCCCGCACGGTAAGGTGGTCGTCGGCCACGTCCCGTACGATGTCCATGAAATCGGTGCCGCGCAGGGTCAGGTCCGAGGACGGCCGCGTAAAGGGCCGGTTGATGGCGCCGTGGTACTGCAGCGAGAGCGGGATGCTGATGCCCCATTGATCCGGGAAGACCTTGTTCGCGAAGACCCCGAGGTTGGTGTTGTAATCCACCGTGGTCTGGCTGTTGGCCGGCGTGGTCTTGGTCTCGCTCATGGTGGTAAAGCCGCCGTTGCGGTAGGTGAGGTTGCCGGACACGTTCACGAAATCGGAGAAGTCCAGTTGGAGCTGGGTACGCATGCTGCTGCCCAGGCTATGGTCCACGCCTTCCAGCCGCAAATCATCCACCCAGATTTCGCCCGTTTGCACATCGCCGGCCCCGGAATCGACGTAAATGACCAGGCGCATCCAATCCACGCGTGAGAGCGTGGGGTTGCCGACCACGGAGAGGGTCAGGGAAGAGTCATCCCGTCCGGAATGATAAGCCTGCCGGCTTACCGGGCTGGTCTTGATCGGGCTGTAGAGCTCATTGACCTTGAGCCCGGTCAAATCGGACATGCGCACGTCGAAGGAATTCCGATCCCACAGGAAGGTGTGCTTCTTGTCGTACTTGCCGAGGGTATCCATGTGGATGCGGATTTCGTAATAATCCTTTGAGTCGCGGTTACCCTGATCCTTGCCCAAGCGTAGCCCCAGGCTCACCCGGTTCTGGGTCGGCTTAAAATTTTCCTGCCCGGGGATGGAATTGGAATCGGGATGGATTTCCATGCGGATGCGATCGTACAGGGTCAGATCCTTGGGCTCGCTCCCCAAAAGGCGCGTGGCGCCGACGGCCTCGCCGCGGTGCAGGTTCTCGTAGCGCAACACCAGGGAGCGCTCGGGCATTGGCTCGTCGGTGCGGGTATCCCGCTCGATCTTGGTGTTGGGCGAAGGCAGGTAGCGGCGCTCCTCCTGCTTGTTGATCACGGCCACCTTGAGGCGATTGCTGTCGGTGACGGTAGGCGCTACGTGCACGGCGGCGCTGTCATGCAAGTCCCCGGTCGCGAAGCGATCCGCGTCAATCTCGAAGTCGCGGTTGCGATCGCCTTCTTCCCAGTTGTTGCCGACCAGGTTGAGGCGCGCCATCAGGGCCTGCGCCCGGGTTACCCGGGAAGGTAGATGGCCGATCCAGGCGCGGATGATCTTCACGTTGGAGAGGATTTGGGTTTCGCTCTCCCCGGCGTTGGCTCCGATACGGGATCCCGATCCGTACAGTGGGATCTGGTATTTGCGCCAGCCGCTCTTCATCTCTTCGCAATGGAAGCGTGGAAGGCAAGCGCTGTCCAGGGACATCACGTAGCGTAGGTAGATGTTCTTCTGATCAAGGGTGCCGGAATGATCCAGATCCTCGGTGTCATAGGCATACCCGCCCGATCCCTTGTTGTTGCCTTCGGTGCCGTTTACGGTGGCGGCTTCTTCGGTAGCGCCCACCGGCTGGGCGAAATCGTCCCCACCGGGATCGCGATTGTTTTCGTCCAGGGGAATGGAATAGCACGAGGGCTTGCATTCCCAACGCGCGCCCACTTCGCCCGCGTCGCTCTTCTTCTTGTCCAACCCGTAATCGAAGCGGTTGATGGTCTCACGCGTAGGATCGATTTCGCTTTCCAGCTGTTTGTCAGGCTCGCCGGATTTGACGCCGGAGATGCTGATGTCCTCGGAGATCTGGCCCATGTCGACCGAGAGGGTGCCTTGGTTGCCGTACACCACCACTTCGAGGGTGCGCTTCTTGCTCTGGTTGAAAAGGCCGGCGCTCATGGCGCGCATCACGCCGCCCCAAGAGCGGCCTTCCAGGTTGTCGTTGGGCTGCAAGGTCATCTGCAGCAAGGTTTGCTCGCGGCTGTCCGTGTAGGCGTTGCCGGTCTGCCCGTAGATGTGGGAGTAAAGTTCCTTGCGGCTGGAATGCCAGACGAAGGCCCCCTGGTGGCGGAAGTCGAGGGTTTCGTCCGGCTTGCCGTTGTCGTCGAAGTCGGGCGGCGAGGCCTTGTACCAGTTGTAGATGAACATGGGCATGGAAAGCACGTTCTCGCTGGCTTCGAAATTGTCCAGATAGGCGCTTTCCTTGGTATTGGGGTTGTACCGGCTCTGCGCCACTTCGAATTCGAAATTGGCCCGCGAGGGAGCCTCGGTCTGCACGAACGGGAACAGGTTGGCGACGCTGGTCATCCACTTGGGGGCGCCGGCCAGGCGCGCATTGAATCCCCACAGGAACTGGTTGAAAGGCTCGCGGCCCAGCTCCGGGCGCTCTGCGGTGGTGCTCTGGCTCTTGTACAACAGGGTCGCGCCCAACAGGCTCTCGTCCGAAATCCCGTCCAGCTTGTACTCCAGGCGCGTCCCCAACAAGATCTTGTCCTGGATCTGGAAGGGCGGATTGCACTCGTAGCTGATGTCGATGTCGGCGTTGGGATCCTTGGCGCGGGGCGAGATGAGGGTGATTTGCCCCGTCTCGTAAAGCACTTCGTAGTCCACGTTGCGCTTCAGCTCGGTCGATCCGTTCAGGATCAGCTTTTCCGTGTCCTTCTCGATATCGATGCACTGGGAGCCGCTCACCGAATGCGAAGTCTCGCGCACGTCAAAGGTGGACTTGCGCTGCTTGCCGGTGATGACGAACTTGTGCACGGTCGATCCGTTCTGGATCTCGTCCACGTTCAGGTCGTAGATGGACGTGGTCTTGTTGACGCGCTTCATGGGGGTGAGGCAATTGGCGGAATCGTCCGCGCGGCTGATGCCGCCCCGGCAGGGCAGCACCATGTAGCCCTGTTCCAGGTTGAACAGGATGGGGTTGTCGATGTCGGGCTGCCCGGGCTTGTCCGTCTTTTCCATGCCCAGCTTGCGGATGAAGGTCATGGTATCGTTCTGATCCCGTTCCGTGCTGTCCGAATTCTTGACCATGCGCAAGCGGAAGCTTTCCTTGTCCTGCTTGGAGATGCGGCTGATGCCGTAGACGTTGCGCCACATGAGATCGTCGAGTTCGGGCACACCCACCGCCGACCGCGAGTGGATGAGGATGAGTTTGGAAAGATCGGTGGGGCTGGCGATGAAATCGCCCGTCCAGCGCACGGCGATGGACATATTGCGGTTGCCGCCGGGCACCGTAAGCATACGCATGCGATCGTCGTAGAAGAAATCGGTGCCGCTGGTGAGGCGTTTCCAGCGTCCGGGTTCGCAACGCTCGTTGATGGGGCCGCCGTCGCGCGTATACGGGCACGCTACGGCGCTGTCCTTGATGGTAACCTCTTCGCCTTGCCCCAGGAACTGGAACACCAGCACGGGATCGCGGCCGCGGCCGTCTTCCAGATAGCGCGGGGAATTGCCTTCCCAGTTGCTTACGCTCCCGTAGGCCTCCCTATCCGTCAGCTTCAGGAAGAAATGCTTGTGCAGATCGATGTCGCGATCCTCGCGTACCGCATCGGAAAGCACCGTGCCCACGCCCAGCTTCTGGCGCTCCTGGGACCCGCCTTCCTGCGAAGCGATGGTGGTCACTTCCAGCCCGCCGAACTTCATGCGCATCTTGAGGCCGAAAAGGCCTTTGTGCGCTTCGGTGTAACCGGTAAGGCTGGTGCCGGTCAGGGCGAGGGAGGTATTGCCCGCCTCGATCTCCTGGATCACGTCGTCCTCGAGTTCGTCGCCTTCGCCCTTGTAGGTGATCTTCAACTGCTCTTTGAGATTGGTACCAAAACCCTCTTCGCTGTTGATCTCGATGTTGATGAGCCGCCCGATGGATCCCTTCACCGAGAAGGCGGGCTGCTGATCCATGTGCAAGTTGGGAAAGAACGATCCGCCGCCGTTGGGCGCGCCGTTGCCCTGCACGCCGGTCCCTTCCACCACCAGCTTGTACGAGCCGTTGATGCGCAGCCGGGGCTTGTCCACGCCGATGCGCTTCATCCAATCGGGAACGTTCACGGGGAGCACGATGTCCAACATCCCGGGGCCGCCCGCCTGGGACGCGTCGTCCTTGCCGATGAACTGATTAAGCCATAAGCGCCGCAGCGCCAGGTCGCTCATATCCATGGTGTACGAGTTGAGCTCGACGTAATACGCCTGCCACATGGGCGTGGAATCCTGGGAGCCCGGTTGCGCGTCGCCCGGGGGCAATCCCACGTAGCGGATGATTTCCACCTGGCGCGTTTCGAAATTGACGTTGTGCCGGCGCTTGAGGTACACGCTGTTGACTTGCAGCATGCCGTGGCCGCTGGTGCTCTCCACGCCTTTTTGCGGAAGCAACTCATCCAAGGGATGGGCGGGATCGGGAAGCGTCAGGTAGGATTGCCCTTCGATGTAGATCGCGCGGCCGGGAATCGCGGCTAATGCGATGCATGCGAAGAGCGGAAACAAAAGACGATGCAAAGGCCGGAGGGAACGATCCGGTTTGCGAAAATGGCGATTAGGCACGCAAGGTCGCTCCACCCTCCGGACGGGGATAAGGGGGACATTCTGCCGCGTCGGGACGCGCCAGGCCTACGATGCTCCGCATCGAATTTCTCATAGAACCCTGTTATTATACGAAGATGGCCTTTTGGAACCTGTTCCAGACGCCGATTTTTTTTCTCCCAAGCGGTTGATATTGCTTGGGGTACGCTCGGCGATTACTACCTTTGCGGCCCCCGGTGACACCGGGGCTGAGCGCCCATTGAATGCGCTCGACAACCCGGTAAAACCCCACGACGGATGCGCAGACCCCCTCCCGAAGACGACGACCGCAAGCGGCGCTGGAAATTCGGCCAGAACTTTCTGGTTGATGAGAGCGTAATCCGGCGGATTGCCGAGGATACCGCCCCGCGCAAAACCGACTGGGTGATCGAAATCGGGCCCGGACAAGGGGCCATTACCCGGCGTCTGGTGCCCGAATGCGCCAAGCTCACGGCCCTGGAAATCGATCCCAAGTGGGTCGAGCATCTCCAGAAGCGTTCCGAATGGGGCCCCCTGGAAGTCATCCAAACCGACGCCACCCGCGTCGACGTGGAAGCCCTGCTGGCCCGCGAACCCGGCAAGAAGCCCATCGTAGTGGGCAACCTGCCCTACAACCGCGCCGCACCCATCCTCTTCCGCTTCCTGCCTTTCATACACCGGTTCCAATCCATGAGCATCATGGTCCAGTATGAAGTGGCCAAGCGCATTTGCGCCGAGCCGCATACCCGCAATTTCGGCTTCCTCACGGTATTCATCCGCAACCATTGCGAGCCGGAATTCCTGCAGAAGATAGGCCAGGATGCCTTCCGGCCGCGGCCCAAGGTACTTTCCGCCACCGTGCGACTGATTCCGCTGGCCCAACCCAAGACCACCGATCCCATGTTCCTGCGTTTCGTGGAAATCGCCTTTTCGCAGAAGCGCAAGAAGCTGACCAACTCCATGCAAAGCTTCTACCGCCGCGACAAGGTGGCCGAAGCCCTGACCGCCCTGGGCGCGGCCGTCATCGATCCCGAAGAGCACAGGGTGAACGCGGAGTCGCGCGCCGAGGATTTGTCGGTGGATCAATTCGTGGAACTGTTCAAGGTGCTGGGGCCGCCGCCGGGCGTGAACCCGAAGGTGACGATTCCGCCGGATGAATTGGGCGAGCCGGAAGAGATGGCTGAAGAGGCGGATGAGGATTAGTAAGCGTCGTAGCTTCTAAGAATTCATCGTCGGGCGTACGGCGCTGCGCGCCTCGGCGTCGGGCGTAAGAAAACGCCTGGCGAATCCATCCGACTGCGTACTCCCGCATTTTCTTACCCCCGACGCCCGACACCCTACGAGGGATCGCGCAGCACAGGCCGCAGCGAGAACGAACGAAGAGTAGTCGAGAGGGAGTCTCAGGTCCGCAGGGGGCATGGCTTCGCCACTCCGCTCCTGGGACCGGCCCCGGCGCGGCGGGCGCATCTTACCGCCGCTTGGGAGGTGCCGGAACCGGCCGCAGAAGCGGCATGTGGATGCGGGGCCTACCCCGCGGGTCATACCCCAATTGAGGCATCACCCTTCTTTCCTTTCGGCCGCGGCAGGCGCGGCCTGAAGGATTTTCTTACTCCGTCTTTACAGCACCGCCATGTGCGGTTGCGGAGCCAGGATATACGCCTTCGCGGCGTTCTTGCGTTCGGTATGTTCGGCGAGCTCCTTGCGGATCTCCGCCATCTTGGCCTGCATCTGCCGCACCATCTGGTGATCGACGGCCTGGATGCGGGCTCCCGCGTCCAGCACCAGGTTGCGTTTCTCTTCCACCAAAGCCCGCTCGTTGGAGGGGATCAGCTTCTCGCCCTGATAGTCCTTGAGCAATCCCGTCAGCGTGGTCGAGGAGCGGGAGGTGTGGTCCAATATCTTCTGGCGCGCTTCCAGCACGCGCTCGGTCTTGGCTTCGTCCGCGGGGACGATTTTCCGGGTCACGTCGGCGGCCATCTGGTAGAGGCCGTACAGTACGTCGAGCTCGGCAACAATCTGGTGGGTCAATGCGTGCATCTGGTTTTATCGCTTACGATACCAAGGAGAGTTGGGCGCTGGGCCGGTTGGACAGGGCGCCGTGATCCTCGCGGCGCACGTTCTCGATGGCCACCAGCCACGCTTCGCGCAACATGCTCATCATGGCCGAAACTTCGCGCAGGCATTGGCTGGACCGGTCCTTGATGGCCTGGGTCAGGTGGCGCGAATAGAATTCGTAGAGCCGGAACAGGTTCTTGGCGATATCGCCGCCGCGATCCATGTCCAGGGCGCACATCAGCTCGGTGAGGCCATTCTGGACGCGCTGCACGGCGCGCACCATCTTCTCGAGGTTGGCCGTGGTGAGCTCCTCCTCCGCCTTCTTCGTCCACTTGATGCAGTGGTCGTAGATCATGATCACCAGCTTGCCGCGATCGGCGGTGGTGATGTTGGCGGTCTTGTAACTCTGGTGCGCGTAGCTCATCGCTTATCTCCCTACTCCACTGCTCTGGAATGCGGCGCTCTGGGACTTGAGCTTGGATATCGACAATTCCAGGTTGGCGAATTGCTTGGTCAACCTCTCCTTGATCCCGGCCACCTGGGTCTCAAGGCGGGATATCTTGGTATCCTCTTCCTTGATGCGGTCGCCATAGTTCTTGGCCGTCGTGCTGACGAAGCCATCCACGAAATTCGTGATTTTGTTGTAGAAGTCCTTGATCTGCCCGGCTACGCCGCGCACGAACACGACTTTGCCCACTCCGCTCCCCGGGGCGGCCTTGACCGCCAGCCCGTTGGAATCGCCGGTAGTGGAATTCAGCAAGTCGCCGTCGCCGCTGACCGTGGCCGCGGCCAGGGTCGATCCGGATCCCTTATCGGTATCCAATTCCGCGGTGCCGGGACTGATATCGTACACGCCGGTCTTGGTGTCCTTGGTATAGGTACCGAACTCGTGTGCCGAATTGGTCATGTACCCACTGGTGACGAAAACGCGTTTCACGCCTTCGAAGTCCTGGTCCAGGGCCGCATTGAACGAAGTATCGTTGATGATCAGGAACCCGGTTTTCTGTTCAGACGTGATGCCCATGGAGGCCATGCTGCTGAACTTGCTGAGGCTGTTGTCGGTCAGCTCGGAAATCTTGTTGGTCATCATCCCGGTGATCTGCGACTTGAGGCCCAATATTGAGGAATCGCCGGCGAAGGGCCCCTTCTTGATGCTGCTCTTCTTGCCGTCGAGCTTATCCTGGGGGTTGGCGTTCTTGTCCTTGGTGCTCACGACTTCGATGGTGGACTTCTCGTCCAGGAACTTGATCAATTGGTTATAGGCGTCCAGGTAGGTCTGGACCTTCTTCTTGACCCCGTCCTTATCGATATTCAGCGTCAATTTGATCTTGGTGGTGGGGTCGGCCTTCTTGAGTTCGAAGATGGTGCCCACCACGGTATTGTTGTCGCGGTTGTTCTGGGACGAAACCGACATGTCGTTGATGAGGTAGAAGGCCTTCTTGCCTTCGGCCACCACGTTCTTGAACGCCGTTTTGGCCACTCCCGCGCCCAAGCCCAGCTTCGAGCCCGAGGCGTCGTTGTCCTTGAGGCTCAGGGTCATCGTAATGGTGGTCGCCCCGCCGTTCGCGTCCGTGACCACGAATTCGCCCGATTCGCTCAGGGAAACCGTGGCGGTCGCGCCGTATTGGGTCTGCAGCGAGGCCATCAGATCGCCCACGGTATTGGTGGTCTTGTTGGCTATGGTGTAATCCGCGTCGAAGGTGGTGCCGTCGCTCTTGGTGCCCTGCATGCGGATGGCGTCGCCGTTGGTGAGATTGCTGGCCGCGCCGATGCTCTGGAACAGGTTGGCGAAAGTGGTGGTGCTGGTAGCCGCGCCGCCGACGGATTTGCGGAAATCGAAATCGCCGCGGATGGATTGTACGCCGGTGGTGGCTGTCTGCTGGGTTACCAGGCCCAGGCCGTCGTCAAAGATGCTTTTCGCCTCGTTGCCGGAAACGGCATTCAGCTTGAAGGCCTTGCTGCCCTCGTCCACGGCGGTAAGCATCAAGCGGTAATCGCTGTCGCCCATCTTGAGCACCGAAGCGGTGGAGCCCGTGCCCTTGGCGCGGTTGATCTTGGCGGCGATGTCCTTGAGGGTGTCGGTGGAGGAGATGTCGATTTGCACCGAGGTCACGGTCGGGTCGGCCTTCAGGGCGGCGGCCGAGGTCGAAACCGTAAAGCTGCCGGTGAGGGAAAGCGAAGAGGTGGAGCTGGCGAAGGAACCGGAAGCCACCTTCAGTGAGCTGGCCAGGTTCATCACGGTGAGATCGTAATTGCCTTGGGTCGCGGCGTCCTCGCCGGTGATGGTCGCTACGGTTTCGTCCGAAGAAGTGGACTTGAACACGTTGAATACCGTGCTCTTGTCCATGTTGTTGGCTTCGTTGTAGAAATCGGAAAGCTTGGTCTTGAGATCGTTGAAGGTGTTGAGCTTCAACTCGATGGCGGCCTTCTTATTCTCTTCACGAACGACGCGATTCTGCTCGATCGAGATGAGGCCGTTAATGATGGAGGTGGTATCCAGGCCCGAAGCCAAGCCACCTACCGAAAGAGCTGATTCAGCCATGGATCTCCCAATCCGTTAGCCAGGTCTACTGCGAGTACATAAGGGTTATCGTCACAAGGTCCGCGGGGCTTTAACCCAATTCCCCCCTCCAATTCAGGGGAATTCCGGCGTGATTGTCACAGAGGGTGACAGAAAAGCTTCCTTTTTCGGGCGTATTTCCTGAAGTTAATGGTTTTAGGGATAAAGAACCCCAACCTTTTTTTCAAAAAAGGGTTAATTTGTCACTAGAAATGACGATAATCGCGAGTCTGTCACTATCTCTGACTTTTCTCTTTTTTACCAGAAAAAACCTTTACAAATTCGTGCGAATAGAGCAGACAAGCGCTGGAACAGGACTTGCTTAGGGTTGATGCGGGACCCAACACCATATTAAAGGACAGGTAAATGACCTTTGACACCACCGATGAGACACTGAAGCGTTATCTGGAGGATATCCGGAAGACGAGCCCCATCGACCGCAAAGACGAGCACCTGCTCTTCAAACTCTGCCGCGAAGGCAACCGCGCCGCCCGCGAAAAGCTGGTGAGCGCCAATATGCGCTTCGTGCTGAAGGTCGCCTTGCAATACCGCGGATGCCCGATTCCCCTTCCGGACCTCGTGTCCGAGGGCGCCATGGGCCTCATTCGCGCCATCGAATCCTTTGATCATTCCCGCGGCTTGAAGTTCATCTCTTACGCCGTGTGGTGGATCAAGGCCTATATCACTCGCGCCATCAACGAGCAGGGCTCGCTGATCCGCCTGCCGGCGAACCAGCATCTCCGCGTCCGTAAGGCCCTGAAGGAAAAGTCCAAGGGCAAGGAGCTGGGTGACGATATCCGTGAGCTGATCCAGCTCGGCGAAGCCGGGATTTCCTTTGACGCGCCCCTCAAGACCGATACCAAGACCACCTACCAGGAAGTCTTGCCGGATGAGAAGGCCGTGAACCCGGAAAACGAGGCTGAGATCCAGGCCGTGGAACACCTGGCCAAGGATCTGCTGTCCGAGTTGCCCGAGCGCGAAGCCCAGGTCATCAAAGGCCTGTTCGGCATCAACCACGAAGCGCCTCAGACCCTACGCGAAGTGGGCGAGACCCTGAACATCTCCCACGAGCGCGTACGCCAGCTCCGTGACCAGGCCCTGCGCCGCATCCGGAAGAACAAGAACAAGGAAGTCCTCCGCGAAAAGTATGAGGGCTACCTGCAGGCGCTGGCGAACTAAACGTCGAGTGTCACGTAGATACCAAAGGCCCCGGGGAAAACCCCGGGGCCTTTTTCGTTCATTGCCTCCGTAAGCCTGGCCCTGCTATCTGCGGCTATAATTGAATTTGAACTTTCCGTTCATCCCGAAAAGCCTTTCACCGGGAGTAGGTCCAGTAGATGATCCCATTTTCGGAAAGCTGGTATACCCGCTGCGCGGCTGGATCCCAGCGGACATCGTAACCGTAAGGAAGCGGGCAAACCAGGATCACGGCCTGGGTTTCCGGATCCAAGCCGCAGGAATCCTGGGTCGTGATCAAGCTATCCTTGCGCAGTTGCCATTTGCCGGTCCAGGAGTATGCGGAGGGGTATTTGGAGCTTTCATAGCGGAACACTAAAACGCCATCGGCCCGGAACTCGTAGGTATCGGTGTGGGGATAGTCCGAGAACCCGGCCACTTCATGGTACCAGGTTCCGGGAAGCTTGCCCGGTCCGCTATACGGTTCACCGAATTTGGCCCCGCACGCAGCGAGGACCAGGCATCCGGCCGCGAACAACGCGAGAGACAAAGACGATGATAACCGCGGCATGGGCGAATCCTTCCCACTTCGAGACGAATACGGGGACCGGAAAGGTTCCTGCGGCCCAGGGCTTTCCATTTCCCCCTCCGTTTTACGGCCCGAAATGGGCCACGATCATGGGTTTCCAGAAAGCTACGAAGCTGAGGCCGCAACTGAAAGCCAGGGCCGCCATCAAGGCTAAGAAAACCGCAGTCTGGGCCCGGTCCGCATCGCTATTCCGAACCAGCGGTTTCACTGCGCGACTATCTGGGCCTTCATCGGTCCCAGGATGCCCAGTAGTTCGTTCTTCTCCTTGGCGGGCACGGAATGCCGATCGAGCGAAGCAATGAGATCGCCGACCAAGGCGTTGAATTCCTCCTCCTTGATCTTCATCCCGGTATGCGCGTCCTTCATGCTTTTGCCCGTATAGGCGCAAGGCCCGCCGGTGCCGGCGCAAACCAAATCGATCAGGTTCTGGCGCAAGGCCGTGACCCGCGATCCGGGCAGGGAATTGAAGCGCGCGTTGATGACGGTATCCTTGAGCACATTGACCAGAAAGGTATCGATCACGGATGCAATGGCGGGAGTGCCACCGAGACGGCCGTATAGGGTGTCGTCCGCCGGCTTGGTGGTTTCCTTATCGTCCTTGCAGGCGACGAACAGGGCCGAAGCCAGGCACAGGACGATTCCAGCCGTGAATAAACGGGAGCCATGGGATTTCCGCATAGGGGTTTCCTTTGTCTTGGGATGATGCGAGGGATGTGGTGACGGGCCGCCGGGGGCCCGGGGATAAATGTCCCGCTACCACATACGGGAGCACGGAGGCGGCGGATCGGATTTGCGCGCGGTTAAATCCGACCGCTGGCTGGAATGTGGACGATTCAGGGAGACACGAGCAAGCGCGGGAGCGCGCGACCATCGGCGCCGAAAGCAGGGCCAGGCGCGTCCCCGACGCCGCCGAACAGGAGCCGTCCTCCCATCCAACGTAACACCGGGGTTTCCCTGCCCGCGGGCGCCGCAAGCGAGGGGCGCACCGCGTCGGGATTCGACTTGGCCGCCCAGACGATGGCATTGCCCAACAGTTTCCTTATGTTCGGACTGGCGAAGGCCTCGGGCTCGTGGCACAACGAAGTGAGGATCATCGGACCATATTGGGTATTGGACCAGATCACCGGGTGATCCGCGCCCATGCCCGTCCCCTGGGGGTCATAGCTGGACTCGTCCACGGCGGCCAGAATGGAGATGTTGGGCTTGCCCCGCGGGCTCGTGGTCCAGGAGTACCACTCCTCGTGCAGACTGAAGGAAGCCGGCATGCCCGCCATCACGGGATGAGCCAGGGCGCTGGTCTCGAGCTTGATGGTTCCGTTCTGCCGCGCTCCGGGATGGCCCTTGAACGTGATCCCTCCGACCCAGGTATCATACCAGGGCCAGGGCGTGGGATATATGCCGGCCAAAGTGGATACATGGAAGCCCATCCAGCCTTTGCCCGACTCGATGTATTTCCGGAAGGCGGCCTGGGCCGAAGCGGGCCAGGCGCCCGGCCAGGACATAACGCATATCACGACGGAGTATGGCGCGAGCCCCGCATCCGTGAACTTCGCCAGGTCGGTCGCCGCATCCACGGTGTAGTCCTGACCCGCGGCAAGCTCCTGCACGGCTTTGATGCCCGCGGCGCCGGTCTGGGGATGATTGTCGTCGGGTTGCCCCACCACCAGCACCTTGAACTTGGCTTGCGCGGAAGCGGGTTGCAACGCAGAGCAGAGGGTAACGATGGCCGCAAGCAATAACACCTGTGGGGCGCGCATGAAGTCTCCTTCGGATGCCACCCCCTGGCGGGGATAAGCTATCGCCGGAAACCATGTGCGGGATCAGCGGATTGGGTGTGCCTTAAAATTGGGAAGTGAATGTGACGCGGCAGTACGAAGCGGAGAACTCCCAGTGCATGAATATGGGAAAGGAAAGGCGTAACCAGGTGCGGTATTTGATTATTTTGGGTTTGCGCACCCCAACCCCGAGGCCTCTATGCGTTTTAACGCCCTGCTCGCCGGATCGATCCTGTTCGCCGCCGCCCAACTACACGCCACTCCGGTCTATTACCTCTTCGAAGGTTCGGTCACCGCCTCGAATGCGCCTGACTATGCCGTAGGCATGCAGATCAAATACCTGTTCATGGCCGACGTCGCGCTTGGGGGGACCATCAACTCCGCTGGATCCATGGACCCGGTCGATGATATCGGATCCGCCGCGGATGATGTGTATTACGATTTCTTCCTAGCGGACTTCACCGCGGGCACCGCCTTCGCCGACGACGGGACCGGAACCCCGGTCTGGAACCGCTTCCACCACTACTACGGATATAATCTCGTCGAGTTCGGCGCCTCTTCTTCCCAACTCGTGGGCAGCAATATGGACGAGTCCGGCTACGATTTCGTCTCCGTGCTGCGCGAAGGCGCGGTGCTTTCCGACTGGAGCGAAGGACAATCGGGCTTCCTGGGCTTCAACCTGAGCCATGACGATGCGGGACGCGATTGGGATGTGCGCTCCGACCTCTACCTGTGTTCCGTCTCCAGCGAACCTCCGGTCGCTTCCGTGCCCGAGCCCGCCGCCGCGTGGCTGCTTCTGGGCGGCCTTCCCTGGCTTGCATGGGCCGGCCGGCGCCCGCTCCGCGGTTAAGCGGGAGGAAATTTCCCGCAGCATTCCCAAAGCGGTAAAATCCGCGCCGAACTCCCGCCGGACCGCGGCGGGGCGCGGCTGCCGGCTATACCTTCGGATCATCCCATGCCGGTTACGCCCTCTCTCCATGCCTTCGCCGCCGCGGTCGCGCTGCTGGCCCCGCCCCTCTGGGCCGGTTGGGGGCAAGCCCCCGTAGGCTGGGACGATATCAAGTTCGGTCTGGTCGCCGACGGCAAAACCCTCTACAACGATCGGCTTAAGGCCGCCGTCGACGACGGGATCAAGATGGAGTACCGCTACACCTACATCAACAACGGCGTGAGCTCCAAGGCGGATACCGCGAGCAATGCTTATAGCTGGCTCTTCAGCCCATACAAGGATTACGCCAAGGACAGCAAACCCATCGGCGTGCGCCCGGCCTACGTGATTTACATGCTGCAGGAAGATCAAGGCCCGCCCGCGGCCACGCTCGCGACCAATGCCCAGGACGCGGTCTTCATGCGAAACTATTTCACCACCTTGAAGCGCGTGGCCGAGCGCTCTGCCGGGCTCAAACCGATCTTCGTCCTCGAGCCCGACACCTGGGGCTATGCCCTGCAGGCCGGGGTCGATCCCCGCACGGCCAAGGCCGTGGTCAATTCCCTCGGTGGCGACTTCGCCTTCCTCGCCGATTTGCCGAATACGTATACAGGCATGGCGCGCGCCAGCATCCGCACCGTAAAGCATTTCGCGCCGGACGCTTGGGCGGGCGTACTGATGTCGCATTGGACCCCGGATAGCTACGCTTGCGAGCCGCCGGATGGCCCGGACAGCCAATTGGGCATGCCCTGGCGCACGCCCGAGGACGTGGACTGCGCCGCCGATCGCAACATCGATTTCGCCAACAAGCTGCTGGGTTCCGGAACGGATCGCGGCGACTTTCTGGGGGTGGAGAAGAACGGCCATAGCGCCGGATATTGGTCCAAGCTCGATGCGAGCGGGAGCGCGTTCTCCAAGCGTTATTTCTGGAACGACGCCCAAAACATCAATTGGCTGCGCTGGTGCAAGCGCCTGGGCAAGGGAGTCGATCTGCCCCTGCTGGGTTGGCAGATTTCCATCGGCCATATGGGCTTGGCGAATACCTGCGCGCCCGGCCCGCTCTCCCCTTCATCGGGGCTGGGCGTCGAATCCGGGAACTGCGCCTTCGAGGACACCTTCTTCCCTTACTTCTTTTCCCATGTACCGGATTTCCTGGACGCGGGCTTCGTCGGATTCCTGGTGGGCAAGGGCCTGGCCGATGACGTGGACTATACCTACGCGACGAAGGATGCCGGGATGGGGGATAAGGGATGGTTCTTCGCGCAGCTGAAGGTGTTCGATAAGGGTCGGCCGTACCTGGGCGGGAGCACTTCCGTGCGAACGGATACGGGCGCCCATCCCCTCCGTAGCCTGCGGGTTACCCGGTCCGGAAAGTCGACGGGAGATGCGACTATGAAGTTGTTTACCCGTACCGGTAAGACGGGGTCGACCGATGCGGCGGGGCGGGAAGGCGCTGCGCCTTAGCCCGGCGGCTTTGTGGAAATCAGAAATTGCGCGAGTAAGTAAAGGACATGTCGCGGCCTTTGAGGGCCGAGGCCTGGCTTCCACGGTGGTCATTGGAGCGCGTGACCGCCACCGTGATGAAGCCTCCCGCCAGGAAGGCCGCGCTTCCCGCCATGGTGGCCATGCCCACCAGCACTTGCCCGTAGTCGGTTTCATGCTCGGTATAGGTTTCGGTCTTGACCTCAGGATTGTCGCCGCAATCGCCCCAGAGGACATAGCAGGGGTTGGTATTCACGGTGCGGGTGCGCGTCACCTCATGATCCGCCGTCGCCATCAACAGGATACCGCCCACGGCCATAAGCCCGGAGATGCCGAACAACACGGGGGCTGCCGAAGCGCCGGGCGCGGAGGCAAGGCGCGGTGAGGGAGCTCGCGGGGCGCTCGCCTCGTCCGGCGAATAGTAGGCGGCGACGCGGCGGGCCAGGGCCGTGTCCATGCCGATATACTTCGGTAAGGTATCGACGGCGGGGGCGGAAGCGGCGGCATCGTCCGGGGCTTGCGCGGCGAAGGCCGCGGCGGCGGAAAAAAGCAGTATGGAGGCGAAGCGGCGCATGTGCATGGATACCTGGCCGTGGGACGCGGACCCCGGGTTCCAGGGTAACTTTGCGATGCGATTGATCAGGCTTTACGCGACGCCTTTTTCCAGTCCTCCACTGTCATGGCCCAGCGTTCGTGATCGGTCCATTTGCCCGCAATCCGCAAATACCGCAAGGAGAAGCCCTCCTTCCGGAATCCCAATCGCTTTACCAGCTTCCGGGAGGGGGCGTTTCCGGATTGCAGATTCGCCTCTACGCGGTGCAACCGAATTTTCCGGAACGCTTCGGCAAGGGCCAAGGCCAGCCCTTCGCCCAGGTATCCCTGACGGGCATAAGGCGCGAAGACGTAGTAGCCGAGATAGGCGCTCTGGAAAAGCCGGCGTACGATCTGGCTGATATTGACCACTCCGAGCAGCGCTCCGTCCTCGCGGCGGCATACGTAGAAGCAGCGGAAGGATTCGTCCCCGATGCGGTCCATGTAGGCCGCGAAGGTTTTGGGGGTCGCGGGCGGCGCGACCCATTTCCGGTGGAAAGACCGGCTTGCCCGGGCCAAGCGCAGGAATTCTTCCCGGCGCGCCGGGGATATGGGTTCCAGGTAGACCCGTGACGCGCGCTTCATTTCCGGAGCCGCAATTGCAATTCCGTCACGTTCGCCTTGGAATCCACGCCTACCCATTTCAGGTAGATTTCCCGGCGTTCGTCGCTGCACTCGATGCCCTTGGACTCGGCGTGTTCCATCAGCGCGTGCCAGGCGTCGATGATACGCGGCATGGGACCCTTGTACATCGCCGACAGGCAATGCCACTCCGGTTCCTTGCGGGCCGCATATCCGGCCTTTCCTCGCGTACCCGACTTGACCTGGAAACCCGCCCGTAGCACCAGTTTTCCTGGTCCTCCGTCCCGATAAGTCCATACCGAAGGACCTGCGAGGACGTCCTTGCCCTCGACCAGCGGCTGCAGCGCGTCCATGATCCTGCCGCCGCCCTCCGGTACCTTCTCGTAGGCCACGGTAACGGTGCCGTGCAGGTAAATGAAGGGTTTGGCTTTCTTCTTCTTGATGTCGGTGATGGCCATGCTTGGTTCCTTATCGGATGCCGAGGAGTTCCCCGTATTTGGTTTCCAGGTAGTCCATGAAGGGCTTGGTTTCCGTCTTGCGCCCGGTGACTTTTTCCATCAGGGCGTCGCCGTCGTAGCGGCGGCCATGGCGGTGGACTTCGCGATTGAGCCATCCCTTGAGGCCGCCGAAGCTTCCGGCGCGGATGTCGGCGGGAATACCGGGGAGGGCGGCGCGCGCGGCGTCGAAGAGTTGGGCGGCGCGCAGGTTTCCCAACGTATAGGTGGGAAAATACCCCAGCAGGCCGCAGCTCCAGTGCACGTCCTGCATATAGCCTTGGGAAGGCGCCGACGGCGCGATGCCCAGGTTGCGGCGCATGCCTTCGTTCCAGGCGGTTTCCAATCCCTCGGGCTCGAGCTCGCCTCCGAACAGCGCGGTCTCCAACTCGAAGCGCAGGACGATGTGCAGGTTGTAGGTCACCTCATCCGCTTCCACCCGGATCAACGAGGGCTGCACCCGATTGATGGCGCGCAGGAACCCATCCAATCCCAGGGCGCCCAATGGTCCCGGGAAGACCTTCTGCAAGTCGGGGTAATAGCGCGACCAGAAATCCCGGGAGCGCCCCACCTGGTTTTCCCACAGGCGCGATTGAGACTCGTGCAGTCCCAGCGAAACCGCTTCGGCCATGGGGGTGCCGAAGAATTCGGATTGGAAGCCCTGCTCGTACAGCCCGTGCCCGCCTTCGTGCAGGGTGCTGAACAGGGCCGACATAAGATCGCTTTCGCTGTAACGCGTCGTCAGGCGTACGTCTTCGGGATGGGTGCCTTCGGTGAAGGGATGGGCGGATTCGTCCAGGCGGCCGGCCTCCAGATCGAATCCCATGGCGGCGAGGATGGTCTGGTTGAAGGCGCGTTGTCCCTCCAGCGGAAAGACCTTGCCGGCCAGGGGATCGGCCGCATCGCCCTGGGCCGTGCGGATGCGGCCGAGCAAGGGGACCAATTGCGCTTTGAGATCGGTGAGCAGGCCGCGCAGGTAGGAAGTGCGCGCTCCCGGTTCGTAATTCTCCAGCAGCGCATCATAGGGGGTTTCCGCGTACCCGAGGCATTCGGCTTCCTTGCGGCGCAGGGCGATCACCTTCGCCAGCCAGGGATTGAAAGCCCGGGTGTCGTTCTTGGGGCGGGCCTCTGCCCAGACCCGCTGGGACAGGGACACGGTCTCGGCGATCTCGGCGGCCAAAGCCTCGGGAATCTTGACCGCCTTGTCGCGATCGCGGCGCAGCTCCCGCACCACGGCCCTCTCCTCTTCGGAAAGGCCCGCCGCCGTGGCGGCGGCCTCGAGCGCCTCGGCCAGGCGGGGATCGGAAAAGCGCTGGTGCATGACCCGCGCCAGGGAGGCAAGGGAACGGGCGCGGCCCTCGCCGCCCTTGGGCGGCATATAGGTTTCCTGATCCCAGGACAGTACGCCTACGGCGGCGCGCAGGGCGTAGAGGTCGCGGCTCAATTCCAGCACGGGTTGTAAGGCTTTCTGCATCGGGTCTCCCGGGATTGCGGACGGGTTTCCGCCCCTTCCGTAAAGATACCATCCGCGGAGGTCATTGCTATATTGATCTTCCCATGCCGGCCTTCAAGCTCGCCCTGCTCCAGACCAAGGGCAACAACATCCATCCCGATCGCTTCCCCAAGCTGCAGGAGCGCATCGCCCAGGCCGCGGGCCAAGGCGCCCAGGTGGTGGTGCTCCCCGAGCTCGTCTTCCACGATTATTTCTGCATCGAGGAAGAGGCGCGGCATTTCGATCTCGCGCAGGAACTGGACGATCCCTCGCTGCAGGCGCTCAGCGCGCTCGCCCGCGAGAAGGCCATCGTGCTGGTGGTCCCCATCTTCGAACGGCGGGCCGCGGGCCTTTACCACAATTCCGCCATCGTCTTCGACGCCGATGGCAGCCGCGTCGGCCTTTACCGCAAGATGCATATCCCGGACGATCCGGGTTTCTACGAGAAGTATTACTTCACGCCAGGCGATCTGGGTTTCCAAGCCTTCTCCACGCGTTATGGCCGCATCGGCGTGCTCATCTGCTGGGACCAGTGGTTCCCGGAAGGCGCGCGCCTCACCGCCATGCAGGGATGCGACCTGATGGTCTACCCCACAGCCATCGGCTATGACGATCGCGAAGTGGCCGGCTTGGCCGCGTCCGAAGCCAAGACCCTCAACGCCAAGTGGCTCGATGCCTGGGTCACCATGCAACGGGCCCATGCCATCTCCAACGGCGTCTACGTGGCGGCCGTCAACCGCGTAGGCCAGGAAGGGCATCTCCGCTTCTGGGGCAATTCCTTCATCTGCGATCCCGGCGGCGCCGTTCTCGATCGCCTGGACGATTCCCGCGAAGGCCTGCTGCTGCGCAACATCGACCCCGCCGAAATCGAGAACCACCGGCGCGTCTGGCCGTTCCTGCGTGATCGCCGCATCGACGCCTATTCCGATCTGCTGAAACGTTTCTCGCGCTAGACCGGCGCCGAACCCCGTTCCCGGAGCCCTTACCGCCATGGCCGCCAAGCACGACCCTCTCAAGCCGCCGTACCCGTCCCTGATGCTTCCGGCCGAATGGGAACCGCAGCGGGCCATCTGGTTCACCTGGCCGCAGAACGCGGATACTTGGACCCCGGTCTGGGACGAAGCCCGCGCGGCCTATCGGGAAATCATCCGCGCCGCCATCGGCTTCCAGGACGTGAACGTCCTCGTCAACGACAACGCCTTGCGCGACCAATTGCGGAAGGAATTCGAAGCCACTGCCGACCAGGCCCGCCACAAGCTGGAGTTCCTGGTATACCCCACCAATGACAGCTGGATCCGCGACTACGGCGCGCTCACCGTCCGGCAAGGTTCCGGCGCCGATGCGCGCCTCATCGCCTTGGACTTCACATTCAATTCCTGGGGCGGCAAATATCCCCCATGGGACAAGGATGATGCCGCGCCCCGGTTGATGGCGGAATTCCGCGATCGGGAATGCCTCCAAGTTGATCTCGTGCTCGAGGGCGGCTCCATCGACGTGAACGGCAAGGGACTGCTGTTGACCACCAGCCAATGCCTGCTGAACGAGAACCGCAATCCCAAGCTGGGTCGCGAGCGCATCGAACAGGCAATGCACGCCTGGCTGGGAATCGAGAACACGGTATGGCTGGAATCGGGCATCAATGGCGACGATACCGACGGCCACGTGGATGATCTGGCCCGCTTCTCGGACGCGCGCACGGTACTGTGCGCCATTGAAACGGACAAGCGGGACGAGAATTACGAACCGCTCAAGCGAAACATCGAGGCCCTCAACTGCCACGCCCGCAGCGCGGACCTCGAAGTGATCGAAGTGCCGATGCCCGCCCGCCAGGTCAAGGCCGACCTGCGCACGCCGGCCACGTACCTCAATTTCCTGATCCTGAACGGGGCCGTGCTCGTACCCGTATTCCAGGACAAGCGGGATGAGAAAACCCTGCAGCTCTTCGAAGAGCGCTTCCGCGATCGGCGCATCGTGCCCATCGACTGCCGCGGCCTCGTCTTCGGCCAAGGGGCCATCCATTGCAGCAGCATGCAGGAGCCGGCGGCCTGACGCCGAGGGCGCGGGACCCCAGGTAACATGGCGGATACCCCAGGCGGGACCGATTACGGGTTGTTGCCGCGGGAACGATCCTTTTCGCAATCCCTGCCCGCCTTCCTCTTTCCCTACGTCGCCTACGTGGCGCTGGCCTCCCTGCCCCAACGTTTCCTTTCCCCCCTGCTTTCCGATTGCCTGCGCTTCGCGGTGGTGGCCGCCCTGCTATGGGCCTTTCGCCGCAGCTACCGCTTCGGGCCCCGTCTGCGCCCGGGCCAAATCGCCATCGCCTGCGCCGCGGCTCCAGCCGCCTTGGCCGTATGGGTCGTGAGCTATCGCCTGTCCCTGGCATTGCCTTGGTGGCAATCCCATCTCGCCTCCGCCGCAGCGGCCAAACCCTCGGATGCCTACTTCGTACTGCGCACCCTCAATTCGGTATTCCTGGTCCCCATTTTCGAGGAACTGTTTTGCCGCGCGTGGCTGGGCGAACTCCTCTTCGGCCTGCCGGCATCGCCGGGAGGATTCTCCGCGCGCCTCGGCCACCGCATGGACGATCATCCCGTGGCCCTGGCGAACCCGCCCTTGTCGCGGCTGAGCGCATGGGGCTGCGCCTTGGTGTTCACCATCGGGCATAACGCCTCGGCCTGGATCCCGGCCATGATCTATTTCGCGGGGACCACCTGGATCTATCGACGCACCCGGTCATTCCGCATCTGCATGCTCATTCACGGACTGGTTAACCTGGGAATAGCCGGCTTGGTCTGGGCATTGCCCGAACTCCGTTTCCTCTGGTTCTGAGAGCGAAGGCCCGGAGGCGGGGAGGGGATCGGGCGGGCGTCCCGCTGGGAGGCGCCCGCCCGATCCTTTTGGCTAGGCCATGCCGTCGTCGGGATAGGCTTCGCCGGAGTCCGCGACCTTGGTCGCGTTACGGATCCAGATACCGGTCTTGCGCATCATGTCGTAGAACGTGGGGCGGGTAACGCCCACCGTGCGCGCGGCCAAGGAGACGTTTCCGTTGGCGCGGCGCAAGGCGTTTACGAGCAGGTTCTTCTCGAAGGCCTTACGCTGCTCACGATAGCTCTGGGTCGTGTCGCCGGAACCGTCCAACTCAAGGTGGGTATCCTCGATCACCTGCCCCGCGCATACGACGCAGGCCCGGTTGAGCCGGTTCTCCAGCTCGCGCACATTGCCCGGCCAGCCATGGGCCAGGATAGCCTTCTCGGCCCGCGAGGAAAGATGCAGGCGCGGTTTCCCGAACCGCGAACGGTTGCGTTCCAAGATGGCCTCGGTGATGAGCAACGCGTCACGGCCGCGTTCCCGTAAAGGCGGGACCCGCACTTCGAATTCGCACAGGCGATGTTGCAAATCCGGCCGCAATCCGCCGTCACCACCCGCCAGAACCGGGTGCTGGGTGCCGCATACGAGCCGCACGTCCAGGACCCTGCTCCGGGACTCTCCCGGCCTGGTCACGCGGCCATCCTGCAGGAATCGCCATAAGCGGGCTTGCAGCGAAGGCCCCGCCGAGTCGATACCGGCCAGGTATAAAGTCCCTTGATGCGCCGATTCGAGTTGGCCGTCGGGACCAAAGAGATCCTGTTCCAGACGATTCTCGGGGAGGGAAGAACAATCCACCGACAAGAAGGAGTGGACGGCGCGCCGGCTGGCCATATGCAGGGCGCGGGCGCAAGTCGCCTTGCCCGATCCGCTTTCCCCCATGAAAACCACGCCCACGTCGGTCCCTGCCAGGCGTTCCAGGGAGGAAACCAAAGTCCGCATCGCATCGCTTTCGCCCAGCAGTATCTGTTCAGAGGCTACCGGGCTCCAACCCGCATGCTCCTCCGCGCTTCCCTCCAGCTGACGCAAGCGCTCGGCCCGCTCCAGTGAGGCCTGCAGGGCTTCCACGTCCAGCGGTTTGGCCAGGTAGTCGAAAGCGCCGCGGCGTAAAGCCTCCCGGGCCATGGCGGCATCGGGATTGGCGGTGATTACGATGATTTTCGCGGAAGCGTCCGAGGCCAGGATGGCATCGATGACCTCCAGGCCCCTATCGGCATGGCCTTCCAGGCCCATGTCCAGGCAGACGATGGGAGCGGCTCCCGATCCCTCCTCTTCCAGGGCCGCCTGCGCCGAATCCAGTGAATCGGCCACCACTATCCGGAAATGTTCGCCGAGCGCCCATTTCAATTGTTCCCGCAAGCCCCCATCGTCCTCGACGAGAATGAGCTTGCTCATGGCCATGGTATCTTGCATGGTACCCCTTTCCCCGGATAACGGCTGATCGGGAATGATGAGACGTTTACGGTTGTGGGCTTGCCGCGCGGTGGCTTACCCTTTCGGTTAAGATAAATTCCCCGACGGGTGCAAGCGCGATTGATGTCCCTATCGGTACACCCCGTTCCCGGCCCCGCGGCATAGCCCTTAATTCGCCCCATATAGCGCGTCCGCGAAGCGTCGGATTTCAAGTCCCATCTTGCCCGCAGGAAGTTTTAATTATCCCTACGCACCCACCCGGTCCGGACGGAAACCGCGTCCGCCGGACCCCCGCAGGAACGAAAACCTGAGGGAGAAGGCCGGGGGCCACTAAAAGCCTGGAGAACTTCGCGATGAAACCTGCATGGCCTGTCGCAATGGCGAAACGTTTCCTGGATCTGCTGGCCGGGTCGGTCGGTATGATCATCATGTCCTTTGTCCACCCCGTGGTTGCGCTTCTCATCAAGACCGAATCCCGGGGACCTGCGCTCTACTCGCAGGAACGCGTGGGCGTCAACCGGCGCGCGCGAAGAGGCCAAGCCTGGAACGGACCGGACCGGCGCAAAGCCGACGTGGGCGGCAAGCCCTTCCGCATCTGGAAATACCGCACCATGGGCATCGACGCCGAGGTGGCGGGACCGCAATTGTGCGCCAAAGGGCTGGACCCACGCGTGACGCGCATCGGGAAGTGGCTGCGTGCCTTGCACATCGATGAGATCCCGCAGTTCCTGAACGTGATTCGCGGGGATATGAGCCTGATCGGTCCGCGTCCGGAGCGGCCCCATTTCACCCGCCTGTACGGGGAAACCCTTCCGCATTATTCCGATCGCACCCGGTATATACGGCCTGGGCTCACAGGGTTGGCCCAGATAATGCTTGGCTACGACGACTCCCTGGATAGCGTGGTGCGCAAGACCCATTTCGACATGTCGTACCGCGCCTCTTTCTGCAGCTTTTCCGCTTGGATCAAGATGGAGATGTGGATCGTGTGGAATACGGTCCTGTACCTGGCGCAGAAGCCCAGCTTCGAAGGGGAGACCCGCGACCTGGGCGGGCTCAAGCGCGCCATGCGCCTGCCTTTCCGCGGTCGCGCCGCGGCCGATTCCGCCGTCGCGCATTCCCGCGTGGCCATCAACTTCGGCCGGTCCGCGCGGCCTTTGGTGCTCGCCGGCTGCGATGCCGCCGAGATGTCGGCCCGCCTCGACTCCCTCGATTTCACCGGGCGCCCCGCGCCGGAAGTCATCGTGCATGCCCGGGAACATCTCGATCTCGAGGATGTGGGATTCCTGGTCGGACTGGCCCACAAGGTCAAGCGCCATGGAGGCCGTCTGGAGCTGCGCAACGCCTCGCTGAAGGTCCGCAAGATCCTCCACGAAATCCGCCTCGACTCCGTGCTGGAACTCCAGCACTCTTCCCAGACGGTGCGCAACTTCCTCACCGTCGACGTGGAATGCTGGTTCCACGCCTATAATATGCGCTCCGTGGCGCCCAAGTGCTCCTGGCACACGCTCGCCTCGGGCGTGGAAAGGAACATGGAAAAGCTTCTGGATCTGTTGCGCGCGCATGAAACCAAGGCCACCTTCTTCGTGCTCGGCTGGGTCGCCGATCGCTTTCCGGAAGTGGTCCGCATGATCGACCGCGAGGGCCATGAAATCGGCACCCACGGATACCACCACGATCTGATCACGGAAATGACCCCGGGCGAATTCGAGGAAGATCTGCTCCGTTCCCTGGAGGCCATCGCGCGCAGCACCTCGCAACGCATCCGCGGCCACCGCGCTTCCAATTTCAGCGTGGTCTCCTCGACCCTGTGGGCTCTCGAGATCATGGCCCGCCATGGCATCCAATACGATTCCAGCATCTTCCCCATCGCGCGCAAGCGCTACGGTATCGAAAATTGGCCCAACCTGAATCCGCACACCCTGAAGCTGCCCGGCGGCCGCTCCCTCACGGAACTGCCCATGTCGACCATGCGTATGGGCGGGCGTCGCCTGCCCGTGGCCGGCGGCGGCTACCTGCGCCTCTATCCCAGCCAGGTGACCGAGAATTTCATCGAGCAGCAGAACCGCCGCGGCTTGCCCGCCATGGTCTACCTGCATCCTTGGGAACTCGATCCCGGGCAGACGCGCCGGCCCCTGGGCGCGCTCAAGACTTTCCAACATTACGTCAACCTGGATACCACGGAATGGAAGCTGAACCGGCTGTTGCAGCGCTTTGAGTTCGGATCCGCTCAGGAAACCTTGGCGTTACCCCGGCTGCAAAGCCTGCTGCGCCGGGCGCCCGTAACCGTGCCCGAGCAGATGCCCGATCCGGCTTACCACGCCCGACCCGCCTTCGCCCGGACCGCCGAGATCCCGGCCAAGGAACCGGCCCCGGCTACCGCCAATCGGCCCCTGCATATCCTGCCCGCTTCCGATTGGTCGGCCGCGCCCCGGATTGGCCGCGAAGAGAGGACCCCGCGGGCTACGGCGCCGCAAACCGCCATGCCATTGGCGGCCGCTCTGGGAGCCCAGTCTACGACGGATAACGATCGCGCCGGCATGTTGCTGGAAGATTTGGAAACCACGCTGGCTGACGCGGGCTGACGGCGCAACCTTTGGCAGGCGCCGGATAAGGCAAGAGCCGGTCCGGTGCAAGCTGATCAGCTACAGGCTGCGAGCGACTCGAGACGCGCGCAGGCCTTGGCCATCATCGCGTTCAACTCCGGAGCCCCGACCAGGCCGTCGCGCAAACCCTTGGCATCCTGTACGTAACGGCCGCGCTCGCTGCCGGCCAATGCCAGTTCCGAGCCGCAATTCTCCGCCAACGCCGCCAGCGTACCGGAAGTGATCTCGGGATGGAATTGCAATCCCAAGGCCTTGTCGCCCAGCAGGAATCCCTGATTGCGGCATGCCGCCGAAGCGCCCAGGGACAACGCGCCGGCGGGGATCGCGAAAGTGTCGCCATGCCAATGGAAAGGGGTAAAGCGCTCCGGAAAAACCTGGCCGAGCCACGTCGCTTTCGCTTCCGGGGCCAGGTCCACGGGAAGCCATCCGATTTCCTTATGCGGATTGGGGCCCACCTCGGCGCCCAACACATGCGCGAGCAATTGCGCCCCTAAGCACACGCCCAGGATGGCCGCGCCGCGGTCCAAGGCGGCCCGGATGGCGCGCTTCTCCGCATTAAGCCAGGGGAATTCCGCCTCGTCATGAACGCCCATGGGACCACCCATCACGATAAGCCAATCGGCAGGCGGACCGGATTCGGACGGGAGTTGGCCCGCATATAGTTTAACGTAGGTCAGGGAGTGGCCGCGGCCGCTGAACCAGGCTTCCATGGAGCCGAGGCCTTCGAAAGCCACATGCTGGAAGACCTGGACACGAAGAGGACGGGGTGCTTGGGTCATGGGTAACCTTCCTGCTACGGTGAGGTCGGCTGGTCGGATGAGGTAGGGCCCGGCAAAGCGGGATCAGATCTGCGGGGTGGCCTTCTTGATGGTCCAATCCTGCAGGATCTCGGTCAGGTCCCCCCGGCCGATGTTGCCGCGTTGGAACTCCGCCTCGGCAGCGAGCACGCCCTGGGCGAACGCCAACTCGCGCAGGTATCCGTTGAGATGATGGCGGCGGTCGCGGCCTTTGCTGGTGGCGAGATACTGCAACTCCCGTTCCATGGTGGCCTGGGAAGACAGCAGCGCCTTGAGGCTTACCGGACTGATTTGCTCCACCACCGCGCCGTTGTTCAGCAACTCGCCCAATTCCTTGGGGGACCCGGAAACCGACTTGGCATCAGCCAGCAAACCCAGGGTCCCGGCGCTTTCCCCTGGGCCGGTTTCGGTCTTGAGCTGGGAAAGGATGCGGGCTTCCATGCGGTTGGCCGTAAGCGATTCCTTGGTCATGTCCATCAGGGTGGCGGCGCGGGCCATGCGGTCATGACGTTCCTCGGAACGCGAGAATTCCAGGGCACCGTAGACGCCAAGGAAACAGGCCGACAAAGTCAGTACCATGCCCATGAAAGCCGGATTCTTGGCGTAGAGGAGGCGCATCGCCGGAAAAAAGGTGATTGCGCAGAGGAGGAGGAAGAGAAGGCTCGCGAAAAGCAGTGCCATAGCGGTTACCGTAGCACAATCTAACTATAAATGCGTCAATCGGACCATGGGCCCACGCGGCCCGGATTGTATTTTTTTGGGGTGAATGCCCCGGATAAGGAGATTCCATGAACACGCGCACGCTCGCCTTGACGGCCATGCTGGGCACCCTCGCCTTCGGTGCCGCTACCGCTTCGGCCGAAGACCTCAATCTCAACGAAAAACCCGACACCGTAACCATCTCACTCTCGCCCTATAGCGCGGGCTTCGGGGGCGGGGTCGTATCCTCGCTCAACGATGAGCTGTCGGCCCGCAGCGCGGCCTTCATGAAGCTGTCGTTGATCCAATCCATCAATTTCGCCGACCATTTCAACATGGGACTGGATTTGGATTGGATGCTCCCCGGCCAGAATTGGGCGGCGGAACTATCCCTCGATTACCTGCTGGCCACTGGCGCCATCAAGCCCTTTGTGGGCGTGGGTGGCGGGTTCCGCTACTGGGACAAATACGGGTCCGATTTCGGCAACGATATCGGCGCCTCCGGCACCGTGCATGCGGGCATGCTCCTGGACGTGATGGATGAGCTGCAATTGCGGGTCCGGGTACCCTTCCACATCGTCGCCAACACGGCCGGCGATCGGGGCGTGGGCCTGGATATCGGCCTCCTCTTCTCTTCCCCGCTGCGGAACACCAAGGTTAAGAAGCTGAAATACTGACCCTCCGCTTTTCCGCTTGGGGATCTTGGGTCGGGAAACTATTTAATTGGCGAAGATGCGGAGGCCCCACGGGCCTCCCTTCGTTTCTGCCCTTGCCGCGCCGGACGCGGCTTCAACCCTTCCGAAAGGCGATAGGATGATTAAAACGCTGACTGCCGTATGCTTGGCTTCCATGCTGGTGACCCCCGCCCTGCGCGCCGGGGAAATGAACCACGAGCATCCCGCCGCCCCCAAGGGTTCGGCGGAATTGGAGCGCCTCAAAGGCCTGGCGGGCACTTGGGAAGGCAAGACCGAAAAGAACAAGGAAGGCATGACGGTGGTGACGTACGCGATCACCGGCGGCGGCAGCGCCGTGGAAGAGAAGATCATGCCCGGCACCCCCATGGAAATGACCACCGTGTACTACGATGAAGGCGGCAAGCTGGCCATGACCCACTACTGCTCCCTAGGCAACCATCCCAGCATGAAGCTGATGAAATCGGAACCGGCCAAACTGGAATTCTCCCTGGTGGACGGCACCGTGCCGGCGCAATCGATGCATATGCACCAACTGGCCATCTCCACCCCCGATGCCGATCACCTCACGGCCGATTGGACCCTATTCGACAAGGGCGCCAAGAAGGACGTGCATAGCTTCGCCCTGACCCGCAAGAAGGGCTGAGTCCGCGCCCCCGCGAAGCCTGGAAGGAAATCCTAAACGCAAAAAACCCCGGTCGCCTCGCGGCAGCCGGGGTTTTCCATTTAGAGGCGGGCCGGTCTACTTCGTGTCGCTGCAGACCAGGGGCTTCTGCTGCTTGAGCCATACCAGCGCCCGGTCCTTCACGTCCTTGGCGGCGCCTTCGGCCTTGGTGTAGTAGTACTGGCGGTTGGAGCGGCCCGCGTAGGTATCACCGTCGGAGGGGTTGGAGAGGAACTCCTTGGCCGCCGGCAGACGCTTGTCCACTTCCCGGATGGTCGGATCCTTGCCTTCCACGGACTTGGTCGCCACGATCAGCAAATCCTTCTTGTACATCTGGTAATTGATGATGAGCTTGGCGGTATACACCTTGGCCCATTCGTTTTTGGCGGGGTCGCCGTTGATCTCCTTGAGGTACCGGGAGTCCGAGGTGACCTCGGGCTCCAGGGACTCGGCCGTGGGCAAGGCGACAATGCATTCTTTGACCGCCTCCCGGCTGATCTCGGAGCTGCCGTCGGCGGTGCCGGTGGCGTTGATTAGGGTGACTGTTTTCTTCTCGACCTTGGCCCCGGCGTCGGCGCCATAGGTCAGGCCGCAGGCCAGGGCAGAGCCCAGGATGGCGGCGATATAAGGGCGGCGATTCATGATTCCTCCTCGGGAAGCGGTTTGGGCCCGGAACGGGACTTCGCATTCCCTGCGTAGCGGATATACGCATCCCGCGCGTCAAACCGCTATGCAGGCTAGTTCCGGATATAAGCGAGCCGCGTGGAGTTTGCTATGCAAACTCCGGAGCGGTAAGCCTAACCCCAGGGGCCAGTCATCGGAAGAAAGTATAATTTTTGCCCTGTCCGGGGCTTTTAAGTAAACTGATAGCCCCAGAGGAGGTACTCCATGTCCCGCATTCTCCAATCGCTCCTGGCCGCCGCATTGCTCACCGGCTGTGCCACCAAGGTCACCCGCGTCAGCCACGATTCCACCATCGACCTCACCGGAAAGTGGAACGACACCGATTCCCGGCTCACCGCCGAAGAAATGGTCAAGGATGCCATGGCCGGGCCCTGGTACCCCCGCTATACCGCCACCCACCCCAATCCCACCGTCGTGGTCGGGGAAATCCACAACAAGAGCCACGAGCATATCAGCACAGAGACCTTCATCAACGATATGCAGCGCGCCTTGATCAATTCCGGCAAGGTGGATTTCGTGGCCAACAAAGCCGAGCGCGGCCAAATCCGCGATGAGAAGGCCGATCAGGCCGACAACGCCTCGGTGCAGACCCGGCAATCCTCCGGCGAAGAAAGCGGCGCCCAACTGATGATGATCGGCGAACTCAACTCCATCGTGGATCAGGACGGGGGCAAGGCCGTGGTCTTCTACCAGGTGAACCTGGAGCTGATCGAGATCGAAACCCATAAGAAGCTGTGGATCGGCGACAAGAAGATCAAGAAGTTCGTCGAACGCAGCGAGACCAAGTTCTAAGCGGGGCGCGGAACCGGGCGCACGCGCGCATCCCTTCCGCGACCCAGCCATCCGCCATTCCCGCATGAAGACGCGCCTTATACCTACGGCTCTCCTAGGGCTTGCGGCCTTGGGCTTCCAGGGCTGCGCCGACAAGAGCATGCTTCGCCTCGAGAAGATTGCCGACAGCGCCCGTAAGGACGATTACCAGAAGGCCGTCGCCGACGTGCGCAAGAACCAGGATCTCTACGGCAGCTCCGCCAAGCTGCTCTATCACATGGACCTGGGCATCCTCTATCATTACGCCGGCAAATACGATTCCAGCATCGAGGAACTCTCCAAGGCGGTGGCCATCCACGACGATCTCTTTTCCAAGTCGGTGAGCAACGAAGCCTTCGCCCTGGTGACCAACGACAACTCGCGGCCCTACCGCGGCAAGCCCCACGAAATCGTACTGCT
>JAHFCH010000236.1 GCA_023249635.1 Fibrobacterota bacterium | reverse complement strand
GGAAGCGGCGGGCAACATTTGCAGGATAAAGGTCGCGGGCAGATCCATGCCCCGCATACACCGCGACAGCACCGAATCGCCGCCGACCGAGATGGCCGAGGGCACTTCGCCATCGGTGATGAGTACGAGGGACTGCCGCGCGGGCCGGGCCGAAGCGTTGCGCAAAGCCGAACGGGCGGCATCCAGCGCCATGGGGAAATCGGAGAGGAAACCCGAGCGACGGCGGGTGGCATGCACGGGTCGCGTCTTGTCGGTGGCGAGATATCCGCGCAAGGTATCCAATCCGGTGCGACCGTCGGCGAAAACCCTGTCCAAGCGCGTGAACGGCACGTACGCTTCGAACTGCAAGCCCGCATTGGCGGGAAACGCGGGTTGGAAATACGCGTCGTCGCGCCAGTCGAAGTGCAGGATATCGCTGAACACGATGAGCGCGGCTTCGGCATCGGGACTCTCGGTATGGATGCGCTCGAGCAGGTGCTCGGCCGCCCGGTAGCGGGCGAAGCCCGGATCGCCTTCGCGCATGCTATTGCTTTGATCGATGAGGATCACCACGGAGGGCGCCCCGGATTCGGGCTTGACGGAAGGCCCCTCGCAGGACATCGAAGCTCCGGGAGAAACCGCGGCCACGCCCAGCAATGCAACGGCCGCCGCCTGGCGCACGCGCCAATGCAGGAACCAGGCCTGGGTAGCCTCTATCGCATCCGGATGCATGTCAGCCACCCTTCTCCGACCCGCGCAGCATTGCCTGGCGTTCTGCCAGCCATGCGCGCTCGGCGCGTGCCACGGCGCGGCGCGCCTCTTCCACCGAGGCTTCCAGACGTTCCAGGTATTCCAGGCTGGTTTCCAATTCATGCCGGCGGGCCCGGGCTACGCCCGGAAGCGCGTCGGCGGCGTCCAGGGATCCGGCCTTGCCCGAGACAGCGGCGCGGAAAGCCAAAGCGGCTGTCACGCGGTTCTGCAGATCGCCGCGGGCTTCCGCGAGATCGCGCAGGGCGCGGTTCAAACCTTGCATCGCATCCGATCTGTCCATTGCCATAAGCGGCTCCTTGCGCGGCCTTCCGGGCCGGCGCGATGAACGGTCAAATTATTTGACCATGCGCCGGTCTGCAAAAATGGCCGTCGGGGAGGTAGCACGCAAGTGACGTCGGATCGCCTTTGGCGCGCGGATTTCGCGATCGGCACCTAAGGCTTCGTAACCGCAAGGGGTTCCCAGGATGGACAGGGTGACGATCCAGACCAATGAAATCAGGGTCCCCAGGGCAGCGCGCGTAACCATCGGGGTCTCCGGGACCGTCGTGGTTCCGCGTCGGTCCCTTGAGGGGGGTATATTCCTTTCCATAGAGGGCGGTAACGCCCGCACGATCTCCGCCGCTCCCCGGAAATGCCGTAATCCCCATCCACGGCAACGCTCCCTTCCCGGGAGTCCCCAAACCCCAGCCGGGGAGCGGCCAAATTCCCACGTAACCTGCGCGAATCCGTAACCGGAAACAACCCAAGGGCCCGCGTATCCCCGCAATCCGCGCCGTTTGCGCCTTCCAGGGACGAAAACACGTAACCAACCGGATCTGATAACCGCTTGACCGCCCCGCCCGGAAGCGTCGAGGATGAATCTTTCCTGCATAGCCGATACGGTTATCACTCAAACACCCCACGGGAGGTTTTCAATGTTCCAGAAATTCATCAAGCCGGTTATCGCGCTTGCGGGGCTCGTCTCCCTTAGCGCCGCCGAGAACAACAACAAGCTGACCGAAGTGGAAGATGCCCAAGGCTTCGTATCCCTCTTCGACGGCAGCCTCAAGAGCTTCAACGACAATTTCGTGAACTACCGCAAGCAGGATTCCACCAATGTGGTGCTCCCGCCTTCCTGGAAGGTCGACGCCCAGGGCGCCATGATCACCGAGGGAGCCGACCCCACGCATGTCCGGTCGACGCGCAAGTTCGGGGATTTCGATTTCCGCTTCAACTACCGTAACGACGGGGACGGCGGTTTCCTCTATCGCTTCAACCTGTCCGAGAGCGCGCCCTGGTATACCGGCGTGGAATTCCAGATCTTCGACGACCCGGACAATTGCAAGACCTGCGCCGGCGCGGCCGTCGACCTGTATCAGCCCCAGCCCCTGGTGTACCGCCGTTTTTCTTCCGGGGATTGGAATTATGCGCGCATCGTGGCCGTAGGCGACAGCGTGGAACATTGGCTCAACGGGGTCAAGGTGTGCGGATTCAAATACCACACCACCGACTTCTGGAACCACTTCGACGTCAGCCGCTGGGCCACCACTTCGCTGACCCTCAAGACCCCCGGCAATAAGTGGGGCGGCTATATCGAGAGCGGCTACGTAGGCTTCCAGGCGCTCGCCAACGACCATTGGCAGCTGAAGGATGTCCGCGTCAATCCCGCGGCTCCCCGCCTGGGACCCGATCGCTGGTGGGCCGCGTCGACTTCGACCGCCATCGCTCCGGTGCAGAAGACCGCCTTGCGCAAGCAGGCGAACCTGATCGCCCTGCGCCGCGGAACCTTTATCTTCCGCCCCGAAGGCACCTCCGCCGACGCGACCGGTCGCTTCGTCCGCTAGCCTGCGGTAGCGTCCGGTAATCGGGCGCCCCGCTCCCCGGATCGGTTTTTCCGGGAGGCCTTGACGGTGCTCACGGGTCTCCCGGGGCTCCGTTCTCCGGCGTCGCCGGTCGTGACTCCGGCCAATTGATGAAATGCTGTCCGTAGCTATCCGGGTCCGGAAGCGCTTTCGATGCTTGAGGGCCTAGGGCCTTCGGTCCCATGTCGAAGGGGTTCACCAATTCGTGGTAGGCCGCGCCGCCGGTCTCCGCATGCAGCTTTCCCTGGTACGCGAAAAACTTATCCTTGGCGGCATCGTACATGATCTCGCCCTTGACCCCGTTCCGGTTTCCCTGGCTCTGGATGTAGGCGGAATAATAATCCGCATCCGTAGGAAAGCCGGGATGGGAAGGCGGGTGGCTGTGGATGATATGGGTCGTCTCCGGACTATGCGCGCGGGGCGGCACCGTTACCTGGCCGCCCGGTTCGAAATGCAAGGGCGTGTTCGCCAGCATGCCCTGGTCCCCCGGCCGATAGGCCTGACCGAATTCGCCCTGGTTGCGCAGCGTCCTGGCGGGATCGACGGCATCCAGGTTCTGCTTGAACAAATGTGTTGCCGCAGCCTCTTCCCGGGTCATCTCCCGCACGCCCATGGCCTCGGTGGGCCCCATATGCTCACCCAGCTCTTGCCCGGTGCGCGCTTGCGCCAAAAGATATCGATGGGTAGGACTGCCCGGGCGATAACGTGGATCCATTTGTCCGCCCGGCGGTACGGTGTGCAAAGGCGGGTTGCCGGGATTATTAACGGGCCGGCTTGGCCCTCCGATTGGTTGCATGATTCCCCCGTTGATTCAACTACGTGCGCCGTCAGGGCGCGGCCGGCGGCAATCCGCCTTCTTCCGGCCATTTGATGAAGTGGCTGCCCCAGGACTCCACATCCGGTAACGGCCGATGCGTTTCGAACGTTCCCGTCGGCTGCCCCATATCATAGGGGTTGACCAACTCATGGAATTCCGGACTGCCGAAAGCGTTGAGTTTGGGTTCGTAGTAATAGAACTTGCCCGATTCCGGATGGTACATGGTCTCGCCCTTGAGGTTCCCGCTATTGCCTTTGCTACCGAAATACGCCGCGTAATAGTCGGCATCGCTCGGATAGTTGTTGATGTGACTGGGCTCTACAGGATGGCTATGGATCACCTGCGAGGTCTCAGGCCGATACGAGCCGGGAGGCATGAACATGGCCCCGCCGAGCATGTAATGGATATCGGTATTGGCCGTCATGCCTCCGCCCTCGGGGCGGAATGCCTGCCCGAACTCGCCGATGCCGCGTAGGAATCCGGAGGGATCGAAAGCCTCCAGGTTCCGCTTGAAAAGCGTGGTGGCCGCGGCCTGCTCGGGAGTCATTTCCTTGATCCCGGCGGGAATGCTGGTGCCCAGGGTGAACCCGATGGTTTTCTCGAAATCGGCGCCGTTCTTCAGGCTCAGGTAGGTGGGGCTTTGCGGCCTTAGCCAATTATCTTCGGCGGGAGCGGGTGACGGCGGAAGCAAAGCGGGAGCCGGGGGATTAGGTAACGCAGGGGTTACCCTCCCCGGGGTCGGAGGAGGGCCGGGATGGAAGAAACCGTCCAGGGTCTGGTAGATCATGCCTCCGCGGGCTTCGGCGGGTGGGCTTCCGGGCGGGACCGTAGGCGGGCGGCTCAACGGGGCCGGGGCCGGAAAGGACCCGTCCCATGCGACCGGCGGGTGCATGGGGAGCGGAGCGACCAAGGGCGTATAAGGCGCCTGCGGCGGATGCATCGGGAGAGGGGTGACCAAGGGCGCGGGCGGTGGCTGCGGCGGATGCGTCGGGGCCGGTGGATGCGAGGCCGCGCCCGGCAGGGAAACGTTTTCGTAACCCCGGTTCCAATTCGCCAGCGATGAAGATCCTCCGTTTACGCCGTACATGACTGCTCCTCAATCCCCCGTGCCCGATGCGGGGAGATCCGTATCGGAAAAATTTTCCCGGAAACGCGACCGTACCGGATCGGCGCCATTCTCTCGATGCTCGGGCGGTGGCAACGCGCTGGGTAGCGACATGCCCGAGACCAAGCTGGTGGGAGTGCCGTGTCGTTCCAGCTCGGATCGCGGATAGCGAGCGCGCATGGAATCGACCGGCGACATATTGGTGGCCAGGGACGATGTCTCCGACTCCAAGCCTAAAGGGGCACCGAAGTTCGCGCCCACTTGCTGTTCGATGCCCTCGCGTGGCTGGACATGGTACGAAGGCGCGGGCGAATCCGTAGGCCGGGCGTCCCGGAGGTAGCGGTTCGCCGATTCCGGGCGGGGGGATTCGTACAGCGGCGGCGGGGTACCCGAAGAATCCGTCCGGGAGCGCAGATAGGGAGGCATCGGCAAGGCGCCATCGACGGGCCTTGCGCCACCGATAGGGATGGGCGCGGAAGGCGTCGAGCGGACATCGGCCGTATTCGCCGAACGCGTACCGGCTCCACCCGTCGGCGAGGGCGCGCGCGCGACACCCGGGTCGACAGGAGCCTGCTCCCTAGTCCTGCGCACAAAGGGATTGCGTATATGGATATGGGGCCAGCGCACAACGCCTAAGATAGCGCCCGCTTCGGGTCGGGAAGCGCGTTCACGACAGGAGCGCGGGAGTGAGATTACGACCTGGCCTCATTCCAGGGGAGATTACGCGACAGGCCTCCGGAGCCCATGTAATCAGGGTTCCAGGTGGTTACGCGAAGGCGCCGGGATCGGGCCAATCGTATCCGAATCGTAACCATCCGGACCGCCGGATCGCCCCATTTTCGCCCTTTGCGCGTCTGCGGAGGGTAAATTGGGAACCCCCAGGCGTATCCGCGTAACCGCCGTGTGTCCCCCCCTGCCAGGGGGCCTACCGTCCGGGTCGCCCCCGCTTATCTTTGACAATACCAAGGGGGGTGCGCCGGTATGCAAGTTACCTGGGAATCCCCCCTGAATACCAATACCCGATGGACCGCGAGCCGACCGCGACTACCGGGGAATAAAGGCAGAGCGGAAACAAACTCGCGCAGGACAGCTCCTCTATGAACGCACTTTTTAGCGAATCGACTCCCAATCCCTTTGGACAACGCGACGACGCGGGTGGAGACGGCATCAGCACGGAAGCCATCCCCCAGGATGCGCCCGCCGCCGCCGACGTCTTCGGATACGAGGATTACCGGAGCTACCTCCGGGATCGGTTTCTGGAATTGCAGGCCCGCAATCCCGCCTTCTCCCAACGCGGTCTGGCACGCAAAGCCGGCATCGCCAATCCCGGATTCTTCAATGAAGTGATCAAGGGAAGGCGCCGACTGAGTCCCGCCGCCGCCATCAAGATGGCGCATGGCCTGGATCTATCGCCACGGGAAACCGAATACTTCTCGGCCCTGGTCGACTACGCCGAGACCCGCGAACCCCGCGCCAAGCTCACCGTAGGCAAGCGTATGCTCGCCCTGAAGAACCGCCATCTGTACCGCGCCATCAACGATATGCCCTCCCCCACCGACGGTCTGCGCGAAATCCTGCGCGAGCTCGATCGGGAATGGGTATTCCAGGCAGCGGGCCTTGACGTGCATTCGACCCATGATGCGGGGCATCCTGCGCCCATGTCTCCCATGAGCGAAAACACCTTACGCGGCATACTGGATCAACTGGTGGTGCTGCGGGAACAGGCCGGCGATCCCGCCGACCCGGAATCCCAGGTCGTGCAGTTCAATATCCAGGTCGCGCCCCGCTCAGGCAAAACCGAAATTTGATCCGCGCCTCTTGAAAGCCGCCCAGCGCCCGGCCTCATGGCTCGGCGCGCAATCGCGGTAGCGCCTGACGGCCATCGGCTTGGTAAATCGCTCCGCCCCGGAGCTTTCCCTCCGCCCATACCAGCACCGGTAGCGATCCCGCGGAATGCATGCCGCCACGCCTTTCCAATGCCAGCCGGGTGGGAAGATCCTTCCAGGCATCCCCCGGTTCCGATAACCATCCATATACCAGCTTTCCCGTGGGCGTTACGTTCCCGCCCGTAGGCGCGAAGGGCCCCGTCGCTTTGGTGGTGGAATCGAATACCGCGAAGATACCCGGCGTCGCATTCGACAGGTTCCAATACGTCCACCCGATGCGATGCCGCCGCAGCATTTCCACGAAGGCCTGGCCCTTGGCCGGATCATTGGCGCTCGTCTCCTGGAATCCGGCCGTGGCCCATTCCGTGGCGAACAAAGGCAAACGCGCGGAAGCCTTCTCGAAGGCGCCCTGGAAGCCGTGGGATGCCGCATAGTAGTGGATGACGTACATGACATTGGGGAAGGACAAAGGATGATCGGCGATTTCCTGCCAGGCGTTATCGCCTTTCGTGGAGATGCCCAAGGTGGACCAGGACGGGGTCCCCACCAGTACCACGGCGTTCGGGGCCCCTTTACGGATGATGGGAATGACCTGATCGGCATATTGCGCGATCTCGCTCCACTCCACGTAATGGCCCGCGTCGGTGCCGGTGGTATCGGATTGCTGGGCCGTGAGGCTCGCCGAAGAAGGCTCGTTGCAAATCTCCCAGAGCACGTTGGGCAGGCCGCCGTACTTGGCCGAGGTCTTCTCGAAGAAGGCCTTGGCTTCGTTCAGATAGTACCCGGGATATCCGGGCTTATGCACGTGCCAGTCGAGGATGACGTACATGCCCTTGCGGACGCAGGCATTGACATAGGCATCGATCCAGGCGTCGAACTGTTCCCGCTTGATGGTTTTGCTCGTGAGGTACCCGCCTTCGGACAGGTATACCGTAAGGCGAATGACGTCGGCGCCCCATTGATCCGCGGCGGCCTCGATAACCTGGCCATCGGCGTAGAACTTGTTGAACCATTGCATGCCATGGGTGGCGAGCCCGCGCAACTGGACGGTATCGCCTTTCTGGTTGCAGAGGAAATTGCCGTTGACATGCAGCTTGCCGTTGGCGGCCACGGGAGTGATTACGGCGGAGGAGACCGCGGCGGACGAAATTGCCGTGGCGGAAAGCAGGGCGACGGCCAAAGCCGCCGGCACGGATCGGAAATTTGCAAACATCGAATGGCTCCTTGCGGCTTCCGATTGGGGTAGCCTTATTCCGTTGCGGAATGCGGCCATCCGGTTCATGGTCGGCAAAAATTATCGGCGAATAATGTATCGGCGAATAGTAGCCACGCCCGTGGTTGCGGCGGAACCGGGGAACCCGCCAGGCCCCGTATTTCCTGGGATCCATGACTTTTTCCGGATCCGTTAGTACTTATTCGGCAAGTATTTTTCAGGGGGGATGCTCATGGAAAACCATCACGGTGCGCGCAAGCGTTTCGATGCGCTGGCGGATCTATCGCGGCTCTTCGAATACGTGCCTGGCGCGCAATTCTGGATCAAGGATCGCGAAAGCCGCATCCTCGATTGCAATACCGCCTTCCTGGCCCATTTCGGGTTTCGCGACAAAACGCAGATCCGCGGCCGTACCGATTTCGACATTTCCCCCCATCCCTTGGCCCGCGAGTACATCCTCGACGACGAGGCGGTAACGCGCACGGGAAAACCCATGGTGGAGAAACTGGAACTCGTGAAGGAGTCCGACGATTCCATGCATTGGTATGCCACCACCAAAACCCCGCTATGCGACACCGCCGGCAACGTGATCGGTACGGCCGGGTTTACGCGCCGCGTGAAGCCCGCCGCCGATAGCGGAGGGCCCACCCATCGCATGGAGCGGGCCATCAAGCATATCCACATCGACTACGCGGAGAACATCACCATTCCGGCCCTGGCGCGCATCGCGGGCATGTCGGTGGACAATTTCGAGCGCCGCTTCCGCGCCTTGATGCGGGAAACGCCGCTCCGCTACTTGACCCGCATCCGCATGCGCTCTGCGTGCGGCCTGCTGATCCATACCGACCTGAGCGTCGGCGCCATCGCGGCCCAGACCGGATTCTCGGACCAGAGTTATTTCGCCAAACGCTTCTTCGCACACTTGCGCATCCGGCCGCTGGAATACCGCAGGAAATACGCGAAGGCGAGCGCGAGCGGCCCCACCCCCAGGGTGTAAGGCGCGGTTCCGAAGAATTACCAAAAACCGTCGGATATCTACCGGTTCCCGGATTTCCGCGGACTAAAAGCGGATTTGCCTGCGCCGACATATAACAGCTCGGGTATTTTCCCCAGGTGCGCGGCATCAGCCGGCGCTCTGGAAAAGTCCGCGGCCAATTCCATTCCCACAAGCCGCGGATGGCATCGATGGTATTCCCACTCACCATCGACGTCCGCCCCGCCGGAGGCCTCCCATGGTCTTCGGCGGGGGTCCGGGAACAAACCACAAAACCGCGGTAGGCCCCCACCCGCCGCGGAATCCGCCCCGCCCGGATCCGCAGAGGATCGGGGCGGGGATCGGGTTTACGTTACCTTGGAGCTACGGGATGGCCTGCGCGATCCCGGATCACCACGCTACGGTCGGCCAGCAAATCGAAAAATCCGATAGCAGCCGAGCCGCGCAAGATCGGTCCGCTCATCACCTTCTTCCGGTCCGGAAGGTTTTCCCAGGCGGGATAAAGGTCCAAAGCACGGAAGGGCCGCTCGATCACGAGATCCAAAGGCGCGGAATATCCACCCTCCCACGAAAGCCGCAGATGCGCGTCCTGGAAGATGGGAATCCGGGTGCTGTTGTCCAACAGCATTTCGATCTCGAATGCGTCGATGGCGATTTCGCGGCCGTTCACGAGGCGGATGCGGCCTGTCCCCCTGGTCTTGTAGCGGGGGAAGGCATCGTCTTCGGTGATGGACACCGCGATGGTTTCCCAGGCTTCGCCGGCGGCCGGATCCAGCAGGTAACGCCGGTGGATTTCACGGGAGGTAGGCGCCTGCCACGTGCAATGCGGAATACCCTCCGCGTCATAATAGGTCAGGGTATCCATTCCCACATCGTCCGGGGCCAGCAGATGCATGGCGACGATATCGGCCGTATCCTTGCAAGCCTGGACGGCCCCGGTTTTGGGCGCGGCAGGCGGGCGCGGAATGGAGTTATAGCGGGTGCCCA
>JAHFCH010000333.1 GCA_023249635.1 Fibrobacterota bacterium | reverse complement strand
AGTGAAGAAGACCCGGTGAAGGCGGCTGAAGATCTGAAGCAGCAGAATATCGAAAGTTTCAAAAAGGCCGCCACAGACGCGGGCTATCCTGACGCCCTGACAAACCTCGGGCTGAAATATGTCGAAAAGGGGTACGAAGAGGCGAACTTTCTCGAGAAGCCCACGCAGGCAAGCGGACGCCCGGAAGGGGACACGCGTTCCGCTGAGGAGATCATCGATGATAATCCCGTTCTGAAAAATCTGGGCGACCAGAAGGACATTAAGCGCGATGAATTGAAAAAGCAGTGCGGCGACTGGACCGCGGACAACAAAGATCCCGATTCCCGCGCCAATGCAGCCTTCAACATGGCGCGCGTCCTGAATTTCATCGACAGTACGGAAATGTCGGCAGGGGGCATACGAGACAATGCCGGAGATGGTGATATCCAGGGGCTCACGAAAGGCGGAGATGCACGTCATGGCACCGAAGCAGGCATCTTAAAGGATTTTGCCGAGAAAGGCTATAGCGCCCTTCCCGATTCCGGCCGGTTGGATTTCACCAAAGATTCGCATGTGAAAGCGAACGGATCCAACTACGACAATTTCCAGTGGGGAGTCAAGCAAGTCGCGAATGTCGTCAATAAGATTCCCGTCTTACGCCACACCCTAGGTAAGGCCCTGGATGGCGCGGCCGAGGGAAACAATCTGGGAGACGTGCTAAAGGGCGGACTTAAGGGTTATGGCGAAGGATTGGCGGAAGTGGGTTCCGCCCTCCTCAGAGGGGGACCGGACGGCCTGGTCGCCTTTGCCGCGGCCGACGGTTTCGATACCATGCTGAACGACGCCGGTGTTAAGGATCCCTTGGGGGATATTCCAATCGTGGGAAGCATGATCGCTCCCGGTAGCGCTGCAGGATACGCGGACAAATAGCGGGAATGCGCTGGGGCGCCTGCCGGCCAGGTAGCAACCCTGGGCCCACGGCCGCCGGCTTTCCTAAACCCCCTACATAATGAGGCCCAATTCATGGGCTTTGCCGGAACGAATCTGGTAGCGCAGGTGTTTGCCATCGATGCGGATCTTACCCGGCTTTCCCGATGCGGGCAAGACCGGGGTTTGCGTAGGTTTGATGGCTACCGGCCGTCGCACGGTCAGGGTCATGGAATTGCAGTTCACGGTGCCGCCATTGTCCAAGCACAATTTGATTGCGAGCCGGCCATCGGCCTTGGCGTCTTGCAGCCAAAAGGTGGAATCCTTGGTGGCGGTGTCTACCGGCACCGAATCCAGCTTCCACGCATATCGGAGTCCCGGAAAGCGGCAGGACTTGATCTGGGCAAGGTTGCTTATGTTCGGTCTGATTCCCAAAGGGGTTTTGCCGTCCCAGGAACGCAACGCAGGCAAAGCGAACAAAGGATCAGGTACATCGTCCACGATTCGGATGAGGATGTCCTGGTACGTGTCCGAGCTTCCGGTCTTAGCCGTGAATCGGAACCGGATGAATTCATTTTTGGATACGCGCGGCAATTGCACATCCAGGACGTTGGATTCGGGATCGAGGATGCGGTAAGGCAAGCCATCTACGACCGACCACCAATGGGCCGTAATCGATTTGGTCGTGACGGCGTTGAAGCGGATTTTCTGCCCTTCCCCGATAGTAGTGTCGATGGGGGATAGGGTCTGGGTTGCGGCCGCGCCGACAAACGCCAGTACCAATGTTGCGACCGAGCGGAAATTGAGTAGGCTCGCCTCAGGCAGTAAGCACAATAAGGGCATGGAATTATTCCTTGTAAGAATTGAAACTGATTCTCTTTGCGGGGAGAAGCAGCCGCCGCGATCGAGGTGCGCATCAGGCATGTTCATACTGAAAGATATGCTACGCGGAACCTTTCCGCAGGCGGCGGCGGCGGCACTGATCCGGATTCCGTATCCACGGTGTAATCTCATTACGCCTGCTTTTTTGGCTTGGCGGATATTCAGAGTGCGATTCCCGCGGTTTACCGATACCACGCGTAATTTGTTCCGTTCCGCTGCTTAAACATCTCACCTTGCCCGTCTTTCAGGACCTTATCTCCGCCCCGTGCTGACTCGTCGAGTGAAATTTTTTTGAGGCTAAGGTAGTACCGACGCTGCTCAGAGAGTTGATCGTCTCCGAGCATGCGTGGTGGTCGAGCTCGAGGCTACCGGCGGGCCGAAGGGCCGGGGAATCCCCGCGCGATGAAGCCCGCTCGCGGGTCAATCCTTAAAGTAGGCTTTGAGCGACTGAGCGACGGGTTCCGGGTTGCCGCCGCGATCGGGATTCCATACCCCGCTATGATCCAAGCCCGTATATTCGATCCGCCGCGCCTTCGGAAGGATTTTTTCCAAAGCCGAGAGCGCGTCCTTCAGGTATTGCGGGCTTTTATCTCCTCCCAGCAGGAGGACTTCCGGCTTCACGGCATGGAAGGTGTCCACCTTGCCGCCCCGGTCCAGCACCACCTTGAAGTCATAGCGCATCGAAGGAACCAGATCGACCAAGCGAGCATATTGGCCCGTCCCTTTCTTCTTTTCATCGCTGATGGTGCTTCGGACGCCCATGCGGCGGATGAAATGGGGGACGAAGCGGAGGATGGGCGGCCCAACTTTGACAATGCAGATGGCCGTGGCCATGGCCGCGTCCGGTTTCCCCTCACCGACTTCGCCGTTGAAACGGGTGATTTCCTTGACGGGCACTCCTTCGAGATAGAAGGGCGGCTCATAGACGGCGGCCTTATGGACGGCCGGCAGGACCCGCGCCGCCTCCAGGGTGATGAGGGCCCCCGAGCTGAGGCCGAAAACCTGGTGGGCTCCGGTCTTTTCCAGCACTGCTGCCAAGTCTTCCACATCCCGATCGACGCAGTGGTCGGCGGTGAATTCGCGAGGGCTCAATCCGCGGCCGCGCCGGTCCGGCACGTATACGGTGAAGTCGGATGCGAGGGCCTTGGCGAACGTGTCGTAGTTGTGGGCCGTTCCGAAAGC
>JAHFCH010000235.1 GCA_023249635.1 Fibrobacterota bacterium | reverse complement strand
ACATGCATACCTTGGACGACCCCCAGGACATGCATGTTTACCACACGGTTTACGAACTTTTGGACCGGGCGTCGGCCCTGGGATATGGCGCCCTGGCGATAACCCTGCATACCCGCCAATTCGAAAGCCGCAAGGCGACGGACTATGCCCGGGAACGGGGAATTCTCCTGATACCCGGGGTGGAACAGGATATCGAAGGCAGCCATGTGCTCCTTATCAATTTCCCCAAAGCGGCGGCCGAATCCATCGGCACTTTCGCGGACCTCGCCAGGGTCAAGGCGGAACTTACGGCCTCCGGGGCCGCTGAACATCTCGTCATCGCCCCGCACCCGTTTTTCCCGAGTGGCGTTGCCTTGCAGGACAAATTCTGGACGAATAAGCATCTCTTCGACGCAGTGGAGGTATCCGGTTTCTACCACTCCCGTTGGAATCCCAACCTCAAGGCCATGCAAGCCGCGGAACAACTGGGGTTGCCCCTGATCGGCAATTCCGATACCCATACGCTGGAGCAATTCGGAAAGACATGGACCGAGGCGGGGTGCGAGCAGAATACCGAAAGCATCCTCAAGGCCGTGAAGACCGGGCAGACCTCCATCAAGGGCCGTTCCCTGGGCGCGGTGGAAATGGGCCTCATCGCCTGGAAGGTGGTCGCCATGGGATATATGCGTTGGATCAACTACAAACGCACCCGCAACTGGCAGCCGGCCGACTGAGGGCGGGAAACACCAAGGTCCGGGAATCCTCTTTTTCCGGCTGTTCGGGACATCCCTTTTTCGAGCTGCGACGGTAACTTTCCTACCGGAGAGCTCCATGAAACATGCATTCCTGGCGGTCGCGCTGCTGTGCGCCCCCCTGATGGCCGGCAGCCTGACCGGTCGTATCGTCGATGTTACGGGCAAGCCCGTGGTAGGCGCGGACGTTAAGCTCGACAAGAGCGGTGCAACCGCGGTTAGTGATGCCCAGGGCCGTTTCAACCTGGCCACCGTAGGATTGCGGGTATCGGCTCGGCGCTTTGCCCCGGTGACCACGGCCCGGCTTCCCTACTTCCGCATCGGTCCCTCGCTTGCCAATCCTTTGGGACGGGTGTTCGAATCGAACCCCGGTGCCGCAAGCGTACTCGCCCCTGCGGCCCCACGAGTGGCGGCCTGGGACGATACCCTCTCGCTGTCCAAGGCGGCCTTTCTCACCCGGCGCCTGCAACCCGCCAGCCCCGATGGGGACCTGGGCGATGTAGTCCTCTACCCGTCCCTCCCGGGTACGGCCACCAAGTACCTGGGCTTCGACCAATACAATTTCACCGTGGCCGGCAAAGCGTGCCTGGTAGTCGCGCCGAAGCAACCGCATCCCGGCAACCCGTGGATCTGGCGCACCTATTTCTGGAACCACAAACCCTTGTTCGATTCCATCATGTGCTCGCGCGGGTATTACCTCGCATTCATGGACGATCCCAATCTCTACGGCGCTCCCCAGGCCGTGGCCCACATGGATTCCTTTTACGTCCATCTCACCACCCATTACGGCCTCAATAAGAAGCCCACCCTGTTCGGTATCAGCCGCGGCGCTTTTTACATGTACAACTGGAGCCGTAACAACGTCGACAAGATCTCTTCGCTGTACGGTGACGGAGCGGGCATGGACTACCTAAGCTGGCCCTGCGGCTGCTACGGTACCGGCGCCGGCAGCGCGGGCGACTGGACCACGCTCAAGAACGTATTCGGATTCGCGAGCGATGCGGAAGCCAAAGCCTATCGCGGAAATCCCTACCAAGGCATGAAGCCCCTGGCCATCGCGAAGATCCCCATCATCCACGTGTACGGCGAGGCGGACGATGTGGCGCCGCCGAACGAGAACGTGCTCAAGGCCAACGACTCCCTCAAGGCGTACGGTTGGCAGATGAAATTGCTTCCCAAGCCGAAGACGGGCCACGTCCACGGGGTGACCGCCGCCGACGGCGGGTTGCCCGGCCAGTTGGACACCTTGGTGGCGTTCGTATTGCGCAATACGGCTCCCTGAGCTTGCCCGTACCGCGCAATCCCTTGCGCAGTTCCGCCCGGAACCTTTCCATTTCGCGTTAAGGCGCGCCCTTGCGGGATTGGCACTCCCTTTGCAATAGCTCCTTCCAAAAGGAGTCACAGCCATGAACCTCAAATCAGCTCTCAGCCTTTCTTGCTTGCTCGCCTGCGGAGCCGCCCAGGCGCAAAGCCTCGAGAACACCAGCGCCATCTTCGCCTCGCCCTTGACCATGGGCATCACCTCGACCCTTGTCAATTTCCCGATCATCTCGGGTGCTTACGAGCACCGGATTTCCGAGAACGGCTGGTCGCTGTTCATCCCTATCCACGGCGGATATAATCAGCAGAACGAGGATGTTCAATACGCGGCCGGCATGGGCCTGGGCTTACGCAAGTATATCGGCAGCAGCTTTACGGGAAGCTACCTGACGGGCCAAACCGATTTGCTGGCCTACAAGCTCGACAAGGATCATTACGCGGAGATGGTCCAGGACCAGTACGGCTACTGGACCGGCGGCGCCTATACCCGCGTACCGACCAAGGGTTACCTGTCCGTTACCCAATTGTCGTACGGATACAAGTGGGGCTGGCGCCAATTCACCCTCGACCTGAGCGTGGGCGGGGCCTTCTACGCCCAGCGCCAAGAGAAATACACCAACGTAATCGCCGGGGCCAACGTGGGGTTCCCCTTCAACAAGCAAACCTTCGGCTTCCGCTAATCCCCCCGGAATCCCAGGAGAAATCCCATGCAGCACCTGAAGTCAACCTTTGCCGCCGCGCTCATCGCGTCCCTGCCGGCCTTCGCCCAGCCCCTGCCCACGGCGGTCGCGCCGGCCCCGGCCCTCCGCGCCGAAACGGATCTTTCCGCGCCGGCCGACCTCGCCGATTTCGGCGGCTACATTCCGGATGCGTCGCCGTCCTCCCAGACCTTGGCCGCGCATCGCCATTCCGATGCATTCACCATCCATCCCGGATTCAGCGTCCTCATCTCCGGCCTCAATGCCTCGTACGAAGGCGCGATGGGGAGCGGCTTGTGGAATTACGAAATCCAAGGCTATCTGGGGTATACGGAGCATCGTTGGACCAATCCCTTGCTCTGCACGGGCCTGGGATTCGGCGCCCGTCGTTACCTACTTGATCGCGGCGCAGGCACGTATGTGGAACCGGAATTGGATTTGTTGAACGTGCATCGCTTCGAGCAAGGGCCGGACGCCGGCAACAACGTGGTCGTCGTCGTCCCCAACATCCGGATGGGATACCGGTGGACTTGGAACGTGTTCACCATGGATGTTTCCGCCGGGGCCTTCTATTACAATAGCCACCCGACCTGGGGCAAACTCACCGCCGATGACCCCAATGCGGCCGGCCTCCTGCCCATGGTGCAATACGCCTTGGGAGTCCCGTTCTAGGCTTACACCGGGTCCGTCCCGGACCTTCCCGGATTTAAAGGATGCTGGCCCCGATGCCCACCAGCACAATGATACTCACCGCGATATTGGCGAGAAAGAAATCCTGGTTCATGGAATCCAGGGAGGCGCTGCGGCGGAACCCGTGGAGGTATACCAGCATTGCCGCCACCAGGGCCAAGCTGATGCCGTAGGCGAGCCCCAGGCCGGCTTGCCAGCCCAAGCCGGCCAAGGCCAACCACATGGCCGCATGGGCAGCCAGGGAAACTTTCAGCGCCCCTTTCACCCCCAGCTTTACCACCATCGAATGCAAGCCCCGCGCCTGGTCGAAAGCGTGATCTTGCGTCGCGTAGATGATATCGAAGCCGGCGATCCACAACATCAACGCAAGGCACAACAGGAAGGGTATCCAGGACTGGGCGGGCCAATGCCCGGCGAGCAAGGCCGCGGACATGTCGGCGCCCCTTACCGCGATCCAGGCGCCGACCGGGGAAATGCCGATGGCAAGCCCCAGGAAGAAATGCGAATAGGAACTGAACCGCTTGGTAAGGGAGTAGCCGCATACCGCCGCCAGGGTCGGCAAGGCCAACACGAACGCCAAGCGGTTGACGAACCAGGTGGCGGCGAAGAATATCCCGGCGTTCAGGATCAGGAATCCCAGCACTTGCCCGCGGGAGAGGATGCCGGCGGGAAGATGGCGACGCGCCGTGCGCGGATTGGCCTTGTCGATGTCCGCATCGGCCAGCCGGTTGAAGGCCATGGCGGCATTGCGGCAGGTGACCATGCACAGGATGATCAGTAGGAAAACCCGCAGGCTGGGCAGCCCCTGGGCGGCCCACAGCATGGACGCGAGGGCGAAAGGCATGGCAAAGAGCGTGTGGGAAAAGCGGACCAGGGAGAAGTATTCGCGGAGGGAAGTCATGGGGGGAATTTAGGATCGTCGGGCGTAGGGCGTCAGGCGTCGGGCGTTAAAACCGGGAATCCCTGGTTTTAACGCCCGACGCCCCACGCCAAGGCGCTGCGATCGAAAGGTACGCCTAGGGCAAACGGATTTCGCGCGCCGGTCGCCCGACGAAACAGGGGAAAGCCCTACCTCGGTATCAAGGCTTGTCGAATCGCAGGAACCTGCTCTCGGGACGCTGATTCTCGTAATTCAGCAGCATCCATTCTTTCGAGTAGGATTTCTTTGCGGCCCGAACTTCATCCACGGCTCCCTTGAAATACAGGGCCGTGGGGGGGAAGGGCCAATCGTAGAACTTGAAATCAAATCCCACTTTCCAATAGCCGGTAAGGTAGCCTTGGGCCTTGGTCACGTTGGGATCCTCGCCGGCCTTGCGCCCATCGACGTAAAGGACCTGACCGCCCGGCCACAGCACGCCGCCCACCAAGTGCCATTGACCGTCGTTCAGGGCCTGGGCGCTGCTGAGAACGTCCTGGGCCAAAGGTGTGGTGCCCGAACGGGGATAGACGCCGAAGTGCACCTTGCCGACCGTGTCCATCCAAATCTGCCGGTCGCGCGCCCCGTTGACCGTGTCCGGCTTTTGCCCGAAGCCGATCAATTTACCGCCGGAGTCGCTGGTGGTCTTGAACCACATCGAGATGGTGAAGACGCCGGGCGCATCGAATTCCTTGGCTGTGTCAAGGTACGGGAATTCCCGTCCAGATTGATGCCCATTCCCATTGGCGAAGGGACGAGGTCTTTTGCCGATAGGCCGCCACCGGCAGCCAGGGGGTTACCGGCGTTAGAGCCGTCACGGAGCAACGGCGGTGTCGCGGAGGACATTCCGTCCATGTGCCAGATGCCTTGGTATAGGCCGCCGGTATCGAATACGGGACGCACCGGGATATATGCGTCCGCGGCGCCATTGCCCCAGTACATGCGGATGAACTGACTGCTATCGTTGGCCAGAACGCTGTCCATCCGTACCCAGATAGCCGCCCGGGAACCTTCCTTGTCCCAATGTTCGATCTCGAATGGCAACGGGCTGCCATCGGGCCTGGCGAACCGCAAATCACGCCCATCGGCGGCGGCGGAAGCGAAGACGGTCGCGCCCGGTCCCAGGCGGACGAGCATGGGAAAACCAGTGACCGGCAAAGTCGTCATATCGGCGCCGGCGGCGGTCGTATTGAGGAAGATGCGTACGGTATGCGACCAATCCTGGTACGCCGAAGCCGGAATCGTGTCGCCGGGAACCACCACCACGCCGGCGGAAACCTGTTGGCTGCGCGCATGGGCGGCGGTATCCGTAGAAGAACGATACACGATGCTAGGGGTTTGCCCGGCAGGGATGGAGTCCAGCAGGAGCAGCCTCGACTCGCCCTTGAGGGATGCGGAGGTGGCGAACACCTGGGTACCCGGCATGTATACGTAGGCCGCTTTGGCGGACACCGAATCCGGAATGAGCACGGAAACGGCGCCGGTATTCCTCAACATGGGTTTGCCCGCGGCCATGGTGGTCTCGGCGCGCACCTCCATATCCTGCAATAACAAGCGCGTCCTGGCCTCGAGCTGAACGGCTTGGAGGTTGTAGCTGCCCGAGTCCACGCTATCGATGGCGAATGCGCCCGCGGCATCGGTGGTATCGAAACGCAGCCGCAGACTGTAGTCGCGGACCGGATCATAATGAGAAGGCAGCAGCGCCACCCGCGTCCCGGGGGCCGGTTTACCGTCTTCGGAATAAATCACCCCGAGTACCACCCCGCGTTTAGGCGGGTTGCCGATTTCCGAGGACGCCAAACGATCGCCGCAAGCCAGGAACAGCGCGGCGGCCAACCATGCCGGCCAATGCCGGAGCCCGTTGCGGAACTGCAGCGAGGCCTTCATGACCTGGGTTCCCGGCCGGCCAGGTTTTGCGAGGTCGGGAAGAACTGGAAATTGATATGGTAGATGCGGTTGGGGCCGGTCATGCCGTCGGCCATGCGCATCAGCTTCTTGCGGAAGCCCTGGATCTCGGTCTTGAGGGATTGGAATCCCGCCTCGGGCAGGGAAACGATCAGACAGGAGAGATCGCGATCATTCGGCTCGGCGGTATCCATGGCGATCTTGGCCAAATCCATGTTCTGTTGGTGGAAATCCCGCGTAGCCATTTCCTGGGCCTCATCGCCGGTAGTGATCGCCTGATGGGTCGCCTTGTAGCCCGTGCGGGTCTTTTCCACCAGACCCAGTTGCAGCAGCAATTGGACGGCCTTCTTGGCTTGGGCGGCGGAAACGGGCGGATTGAGTAGGCTTCCCAAGAACGCGTAGTCCTCTTTGAAGCGTACCAAAGTAATCAATTCCCGGATGGTGTTGTAATACCAGTGGGAGTAGAACTCGTAAAAGCCCTCTTGCAACAGCTTGGCAGGGCTCTTGGGGCTGGCCTCCATCAGCTTCTTGAAGAAGAAGGCCTTCTCCCCAGGAGACTTGGCCTGGTTGAAAGCCACCATGTTCTGGAAAAAGGAGAAGGCCTTCTCATCCAACTGCATGGCGGTGGCGATGGCGAAGAGCGCGTTCTTGGAAAGGTTACGCTTGCCGGTCAGGATATGGTGGAGGAAACCCTTGGATTTGAAACCGGCCTTGCGCGCGAAAACCTCATAGGAGAAAGCGGGATTCTGGGCCTTGCGCTCGTTGTAGTACTCTTGCAAGTACTGCCGGTAATCCATGAATTCGTAGATGTTCAACATTGCGCCGCGGGGTCCCTCGCAGACAATCTACACCCTGGCCCCCGTTCTCAGGTTGGGATAGCAGTAAAATCGATTGGAGGTTTTTTTGAAAACGTTCCAAATCCCCCGACCGCCATAAATAGGTTATAAACCGGGCAATTGCGGCGATCCGCTCAAATCCGTGGGGTTTCCAGCCGTTTTCAAAATGGCAACCCTTTCCCGGCCTGGTCACCCCTGCGCATATGCCCGGGGGGGTAAGTTCAGTCCATGCTGAAACCTGGATCGGGGACGGAAACCACTTCGGTGTGACCGTTTTGGTCGGGTGCTTTCGGGATAGGAAAGCGCTCAACAGGGGGGATCAAGCGTAGTCATGGGCCGGTAGACCGGCCAAGCGGAACCGCCAAGGCGGGGCCGCAGGTGGTCATTCGTCGAACACATTATTGATTGACCCGGAAACGGATGCGTTTTCCGCGGATGCCGCCCTTCTCAGGCAGGGGCGTCGTGCGCGGGATCCGCCCGATCCGGGATAAGCCGGATAAAGCGTGGCCGCGGGCCGGGCATGTCCCTGCCTGACCGCCATTCGGGCGGTTTACCCCTTCACGCAACGCTGGGGATTAAGCCCGCGCCACTGCTTTCCGGCTACATCTCGCGCCAGCGTTTTCCCACGTCATGATCTTCCAATCCCAGGTGATCCAATACCCTGGCCAATACCGTATCGACCAAATCCTCGATGGATGCCGGCTTATGGTAAAAGGCCGGGTTGGCCGGGATGATCACGGCGCCGAAGTCCGCCAGGGATTTCTGGTTCTGCAGATGCAGCGCGCTCATGGGCGTCTCCCGTGGGACAATGATCAGGCGCCGCTTTTCCTTGAGGCAAACGTCTGCGGCCCGGGTCAACAGCGAATCACCGATACCATGGGCAATCTTGGCCAAGCTTCCCATGGAACAGGGCAGCACCGCCATCCCGTCGTGGCGGAACGAACCGCTGGCGAAGGGAGCGAAGAAATCCTTGTTGTCATATACATGATCGGCACGCGCCGCCATTTCCGGGAATCCCTCGTAGGCGCACACCTTCTTGGCGGTTTCCGTAAAGACCAGATGGCTTTCCTGTCCGAGCTTGCGCAGATGGATCAAAAGGCGATCCGCATAGATGGATCCCGAAGCCCCGGTAACGCCGACGATATAGCGTCCCATCCTCTACCCTTTCACCGCGGTCACGATATGCGAAATGCCGAAGTCGCAGGGGATGACGGAAACGTCCCGGAATCCGCGTTGCCCGAAGCCGTCCCGGTATTCCCATACCGACTGGAAGCCGCGGATGGATTCCACCAGATAGGTATACGCCTGCCTGCGTGAGGAAAAGAACCAACCGAGCATGGGGATGCACAAGGGCGCCAGCCCATGGTAGAAGAAGCGCGTGAAGGCGGTGGTGGGCCGGAAAAATTCCAGGGTGATGAACATGCCTCCGGGTTTCAGCAACCGGTTGATGGCATCAATGCCGCCCGCCACCGAATCGAGATTGCGCATACCGTAGGCGCAAAGCACCGCATCGAAACTACCGTCCTTGAAACAGGGATGCAATGCGTCCATGCGTACCAAGCCCGGAACCGCTCGCTTGGGCGGATCATTGCGGGGCAGCACAAGTTTACGGCGCGCTTCCAGCAGCATGGGAAGGGAAAAATCCGCGATCACGCAGGGTGAGCCGGTGAGCCTGGATCCCGACTCCGCCGACCCGCTGTGCATTTCCGCCCAGGTTTTCCAGAAGTCCCCCGTACCGCCGCACAAATCCAGCACGCGCAGTTGGCCGCCGCCGCTTAGGCATTGCGCCGCCTTTTTCCGCCACGCCTTGTCGCGACCTGCGCTGAGGAAATGGTTGAGGAAGTCATAACGACGAGCGATGCCGTCGAACATGTGTTGGATCGCGATTCCCATGGTCCTAATCCGGGCCGGCCTGCCGGGCGCCGGGGCGCCCGCTTGGCTGCCAAGCGCTGAAAAATGTATATAAACCCGGATGAAGCCCTCTCCCCATGCGACCGGGAAGCTGTTCCTGGCGCTAGCGGGCCTCATCGGCTGGTTGGCTACGGTAACTCCCTGTCAAACCGCCATGGCGGCTTCAGCCCCTGCCGGCGACACGGCCAAGCCCCGGCTCCAGCGCTCCTTCCGGACCTTCCTCCCCAAAACCGGTGAAACCGTAGACGATCCCTCCAGCCAAGTCATCCAGGTGCTACTCGATCGCCAGGATAAGGGCGAGTACGAATCGTACATGATCCAGGTGCTGTTCCGCGGAAAACCCGCGGAGCGGACCGTGCGTACCCTGGCGGACCGGATCGAGATTGATTTCATCGATACCGGGAAACCTTCCATGCGCCTTGCCAAGATCCGCGGCGGTGTGGTGGAGGCCAGCTCCCTGGACGAATTCTTTTACCGCGACGCCTCGCCCAAACCACGCATCAAGCACCTCGCGCGCCTCACCCTCTTCATGCATGCCAGACCCGAACTCAAGTTCCGGGACACCCTGGATAGGACCCTGATCCATTTCCGGTCGGAGAAGGAAAAACCCCAGGGAAA
>JAHFCH010000332.1:1966-2972 GCA_023249635.1 Fibrobacterota bacterium | reverse complement strand
CGGTTCCGGCAATTTCCGGATCTCGGCTGCGTAATGATCCACCAGCTTTCCGACGGTGACCTGGGCCAAGCGCGGATCGGGATTCGACCGTAACTCCGCCGGTGACCCTTTCATGAAGGGCCAGGCCGGGGCCAGGGTCGTGAATCCCTCCGCTTCGAAGAAGGATTGGAAATCGGCCCAACATAAGGGCGTGACCCATGCGCCGTGGACGAACAGAATCGTGTTAGCCAAGGAAAACCTCCGGATGCGATAGTGCCTACCGGTAAATGTATGCTTTCGCTTCTAAGGGATGGTCCCGGCGCGCCCGTAACCACCGATCGATACGTTGATCACTATCGGAATCCGTTCTCCTGCGAGGGAACGCATTCAGGGACTTCGGGAAGAGGGAATCATCGTCTCCAGTGAAGTACGGGAAAATGGTTATTTATCTCGGGTACCGCGCGATTTCCGGAAGCGCGGAGGGAATTGGAAGCATGCGCAAAGTTAGGAAGTGACAGGAACCACGAATAATGCAGCTGAGGAAAAAGGAAAACGTGAATTCCAGTAATTTTCCCCTGCATGAAGAAGTCGACTTCAGCCCACCTGATATTCAGAGAACTGGAAATACTTATACAAGCACGCCGTGACCGGGTAACGCAACTGGTCAATTTTGAAGTGGTCGATTTGTACTGGGAATTAGGCCGGCGTATCAGCGAAAAGATCAAAACAGAGATATGGGGCCGTGGCACGGTAAACGGATTGGCCGAGTATTTGGGCAAGCAAGGACAGGGGTTGAGGGGATTTTCGGCCTCCAATTTATGGCGAATGCGGCAATTTTTCGAGACTTGGGAGCACTCTCAGGGAGAACTCGCAACACTGTTGCGAGAATTGCCTTGGTCCTGCCACCTGGATCTGATGGGGAAATGCAAGACCCGGGAAGAGAGGGAATTTTACTTGAGGCTGGGGGTACAAGAGCGTTATTCCGTTCGCGAGCTTAAGCGCGCAATCGAAACGGCGGTATTCGAGC
>JAHFCH010000332.1:0-1956 GCA_023249635.1 Fibrobacterota bacterium | reverse complement strand
AACTCACGGCATCGATGCGGGAACATCATCCGGAAGCGGCGAATGTATTTAAGGACCTCTATTCTTTGGAATTCATTGGACTTAAACCAGATCATTCCGAGCACGATTTACGCAAGGCATTGGTTCGTCGCCTACGCGATTTCTTGATAGAACTCGGCCGTGATTTTTCCTTCATCGGGGAGGAATATCCCGTACAGGTCGGGAGCCGGGATGGCTATGTCGACTTGCTTTTCTTTCACAGGGGGCTGCGTTGCTTGGTGGCAATAGAATTGAAGATCACAGAGTTCAGGCCGGAGCATATTGGACAAATTGATTTTTATCTGGAGGCGTTGGATCGATTGGTGAAAAAGCAGGATGAAAATCCGTCCATAGGTTTGCTCCTTTGTAAAACCAAAGATGATGAAGTAGTTGAATTCATGATGAACAGAAGCCGATCACCGGCACTGGTAGCAGAATACCAGACGCGGTTACCCGATAAGAGACTTTTACAATCCAAACTACATGAGTTCTTCGAACAGGAGCGTGAGCGTCTACCCGAAAAGGGTTCAAGACCCCGGCTTCCGGAATAATTGATCGACCCTAAGGAACGGGTGCCGATTTCGACCAACAACATCCCAATGCGTTAGCTCAATCGATTTGGCCTTTCCCGCCGTCGCTTTCACCACGGGGGAATTACGCGGGCGCAGTGTCGCGATCCCGGTACCCGTACACGACCCGTCGTTCACCACCGCCCGCGGATCGTATTTCGGCTTGGAGGCATCCGTGCAGCCCCGCCGCGCATGGATGGGGACGCGCGTAGCCGAGTCGAGTTCCTGGATCTGCCAGGCGCGGTACCAGATATCCGAACCTTCGGTCTGGACCCCGACCGCGCCCCGGGCCACGCGTAGTTCCTTGCCCCCGACCTTTTCGGTCCAATGCCATCCGGCCGTGCGCGGCTTGCCGTTGAGGGTGAAGTTGCCGCTGTCGCCGTAGACCTCGGCCAGGCCCCGGTTCCATTGGCCCGGAGGCAATTCCGGATTGGGGTAGGCGCTTTCCAAAGTACGGTTGCCGGAAGGATCGACCACATAGTCGACGCCGCCTTCGGCGCGGGACAGGTATTTGGGGGTCCCCTTCTGCACCGTGGTCTGCATCATGGGTCCCAGGTCCTGCGAAGCCCACAACGTCCAGGGATAGCCGGTGTCGCGGCGGCAGTTGATCTCGATGCTGCGCGGTCGCAGGGGTTTTCCGTCCGTCTTGGCGCCGGCGGTATTGAGCGCGATCATCATTCCCGCATTGGCGCCGCTTCCGACGTTCTCACCGAACCGGTATTCCACGCGAAGGCGGTAGTACCCGTATTCTTTTTGGGTTACCAGCAAGGCGTAGGAGCCGCCTGCGTGGATCATGCCGTTCTCGACCTTGAAGCTGTTTTGCGCCGACATGGCTTGGTAACCGCCCTTATAGACGAAGTATTCGTCCCCTAGTGTCGTGCCGTTGAACAGGTCGACCCAGCCGCTATCGGCGGAAGTAGCCGCGGTCGGTACGCTCTGCGCCCGCGCCGCCCCGGCGCATAGGCACGCGGTCGCGAGCACTGCCGGCACTGCCGATGAATGACGTGGTTTCACTTGGACCCCGCGACGGTGAGGAATAACGGGCCGGCCTGTCCCATCACCGGCAAGACCACCTCGATATCCCCCGCTTCCGCGCCGCGCCGGAATTCCCAGACCCTGGTCCCGGTAACGTCGTACAGCGCGAGGGAGGATTTCCCGCGGGGCAGCGTCGCACGGCCGGGAGCGGCCGAGGAGACCATGCGCAGACCTGAACCCGGGTAGCGCCCGTGGGGTAACAATACGGTTACGGGTACCGGGCCTGTCACCTTGGTCAGGGAGCCGTCCTCGCTGGAGGTGTTGTCCTGCTCGGAGCCTTGACCCGGGCCCGCGATGCGATTGCCGCGGGCCAGAAAGTACAGGCCGCCATCCG
>JAHFCH010000234.1 GCA_023249635.1 Fibrobacterota bacterium | reverse complement strand
TTGGGAGAATTCCGCGCATCCGGTTCGTAGGGGAGGTCGGAGCAGCGGCATTCGCTATGCCATTCCACCTGCCTTCGCGCTGCCTTGACCTGATCGGGAGTGAGGATTTTCGATCCGAAGCGGAAATCAGGATCGAAGATTTCCGTTTCCGCTTCGGGGACGAAGGCACGGGCTGAAAAGTAGAGTTGATCGGTTACCGTGTACCCATATTTGGTCGCCTGCGCTTCTTCGGTAAATCGGCCATAGTATGCATAGACCTTGCCCGGTTGGCCGTACTGTTTGAAAACGACGGGTAACCAGCGCCCATCAACCTGGATGAGACCCGTTTCAAAATGTGTCCAACCGCTTTTCTGTAAGGTGGTACGGATGTCTTTCAGCAAGCTTGCCGTTGCGACATAGGTAGCCGCTGAGCGGCCGGAGGGCTTGGAGCCCGGCGTATAGACGGGATCTGGGCCTCCGGATAGGGGGAATCCCGTCGGGTACTTGGGAAATGATAAACCTGGTAACGGCGGAGCCATGCCAACCCCGTTGCCCTGGAAATAGGCCATCAGCTGATCAGCCTGGGCGTCCTCCACGGGTATGAAGTTGGCACCCGGTACCGCCGTGATCACCCCGCGGGCCAAACGGGAATAGACTATTGCGATTCCCGCGGTGAGGTTTGGCTGCGAGGAATACCAGCGGTTGAGTGGGATCATGTACCACCCGCTAAGCGCCTGATCGGCGATACGATAGTGCTCCTGGCAATCCTGCCGCTTCCCACCGATCATGGCCGCGACTGATTTCACTCCGGCGTCCGTAAATGGAATCCCTTTCTGGGACAGAAACAGTTCTCCGCGATAGGGCGCAATCGGCGGCCCTTGGATCGTTCCATTGCGCGTTGTCGTACCGGGCGCATAGGCTGGCCACTCGGAGCATTCAGTCACAACCGAGGCGAACGGAAGCGTTTCCGAAGCGTACCAATCCGCCGAGACGCAATCGCAGGAAGGCGCGGCATGCAGCAACCGCACGAATCCCAATCCCAGTAGAGCCGGAAACAATAATTTGAAGACCCGCCCTGCGAAGCGGATTCGGCTCAGATTGATTTCAATATCGTCCATGGACCAATTCCTCCAAGACCTCCGGTGTCACGAATGAAGCGCCCAGACGCTTCTTGACGCGTTCGATCTTTTCCTTGTCCCGTGCGTTCGTCGTGGAAAACCAATAGTCGTAGGGTGACGGGCGAAGCCGCAGGGTTCCCTTGTAGACGGGGGTCATCAAGTAGTAGTCGGCGTACTCCGGCGGGTTGAATCGAAGGCCCTGGATGCATTGGAAGTCATACGCATCCATGGTGTGGGTTTGAGACCCGGTCGCCTTAAGTTTGGAAAGAGCCTCCATTGAATGGCTCGCTCCGCACATGAAATAGTGGGTGGTGTTGGAAAGCAGGGCGGGCCCTATAGGCGAACGGAGGATGTCGTCATAGGATTGCGTGACGCAGTAGATGAACCCTCCATGCTTGCGGATGGTCCGCCAAATACCCTCCACGGTTGCGGATAGGCCACCGCCAGACAACTGCGCCCATGCCTCATCCAGAACGACCATTTTCCGGAATCCACGATTGCGGATGCAGAGATCGTAGGTAAACCGGGTGATGATGAGCGTCAGGATGGTTTCCAGATCGGGATGTTCGCTCAACCCTTCCAGGTCGAAACAGAAGACGTCCACTTCATCGACCTTCGTGGTCGCGCGGAAGAACCGCGAATAGATTCCGGTCCCGATGTATTTGCTCATCTGATCGTAGAGGGAATGGAACCGCTCCATCATCCATGACTCCGCGAAGCGCTCAAGGGAAAGCGTATTGCCTTCGTTGTTGTTGGTTTCGAGGTACGCTTCGCGCAGGGATTCGGAAAGCCTCCCCTCCTCCGTCTTTGAAAGCCTTCCATGTGGATCATCCAGGCACATCAGTGTGATGACCTGGATAAGGAAACTCTCCTTGTAGGCGTCTACGGCGCCGGAAAGATCCGGGACCACACGGCCATCCGAGGTTTCCCGGATAAACAGCGGCCCATCAAAGAAATTAACCGTGAAGCCGGCCTCGCCAACAAAGCGCAGCTCGATATACCGTCCTGTTGGCAGATTGAGGACCAGATTGCGGAAGCTGCCTTGACCGGGCCCGCCTTTGTCGATCAGGAAAACTTTTCCTCCGCATTTGAGATGGTTCATGATCAAGTAGTTGGTCATAAAGGACTTCCCCGACCCGGAACCCCCGCAGATGATTCCATTCCAGGACGGATCCCGCGGATCCATAAGGTCCAGGGACATCAGGACATCCTTGGTATTGTGGAAATAGACAGGCACTTCCGGAGGCTTCCCCTCAGGGTTCCGGTAGAAAGCCGGATAGAGAAGCGGCAGGAAGGGTTCGGCGTTCATGGAAATGACCCGAGTGGTGATGCGATTCAGGTGACCCGCAAACGGGGCAAGGGCATGGAATGTCGCCTTGTGGTTGTACGTGTCCCGGCTTAGGGTCATTTCCTTCCCCCGGAAAACATTGGTCAGTGTTTTCACGTGTCCATCGAGGGCCTCGGGGGTTTCAGCCCAAGTATGCACCACGTAGCTCATGTCGATGAGCCTTCCCCCTTCCTCCTCGATGGCCAAAAGCGCTTTGTCGAGCCGATCCTTCTGTACCAATAGATCCTTGACCAGTTTCTGGAACAGTCCCGAGTAGACACTTATGCGCGAGACCATGGCATTGGCCTTACGTTTTGCCTCGGCGGGATCCGGAAAATGGATGCTTGTCTTCACCAGGAATGGTACGGATTTCAGCTCATCCGAAAAAAGCAGCGCTGAAAAGTCCGGACCGGCATTTTGAGGGAAACCCGTATGCCGAAGGCTCAAAGCCGCATGAAAGCGCCCGCCATACCAGGTGATACCCTGCTCGCCGCGGCTGAACACGTCCGAGGTGAAGATCGCCGAAAGGTCGGCTGTGTAACTGGTGCTCCCATGATTGAGAAGCATTCCAAGGAATTCCAGCATACCTGGGGTGGACAGCTTTGCGCATGCACCCCCGAAACGGGATTTGATCTGCTCAATGGCGGAATCCAGCGCTTCCATCGCGACGCGAATCCGCTTCAGCAGGGCCGGGTCACCAAGGTCCGCGAAACTCTTCTTCGGAGAAAGGCGGTCCCGCAAGGAGATGGACCCGGTGTCCTCGTCACTCAATGGCAGGGTGATGGAAAAGAAAGGATGGTATTCCGGCGACATGAAATCATTGAGCTTGGAAATCCTGCGCTCCTCCAGGAAGTTCATCACCGCATGTTTGCCCGGCGCACTCGGATAGATGGCGAAATCCTTGAACTGCTTGATCAGGTAGACGGATACGATGGATTCCGTCGGGAGGGAGAAAAGGGACCGGACGAAGCCTGCCAACTCGTCTTCGAGTTCTCCCGGGTCCTTAAGGTGAAAGGGCGGGAAGTAGCATACCGCCGTAACTGCGGGAGGGGATTTAGTCACGGCAATACCTTGCTCGATGGAAACGACCTGCCACAAATCACGCATGTCGCGGCCCGTACCCGCGGAACCGAAACCTCCGAGGCTCATGGATGCAACCGGCGCAAGGTACCGGGTACCTGCGCCGCCTCCATCCTCACGCCATCATTGAGAAGCCGGAAATTCCCAGGGTAAAGGTGCGAATAGCTCTCACGGGTCCGGATCATCGAAGCGTGGAAGGAAATCCCGGCCCGACAAAGATCGCGGAAGTAGTCTTGTGCCTTGAGTCTTAAATCGGTGAGGGACGAACCGAAAACAAGGACGTAGTGCTTGGCGAGTACCCGTCCTTTCATTACGGGTCTTTGATCAGCTTGGAGGGGAAAGGAGTGGGTTCTACCTGATTCTCCAACGGGACCAGGTTTGCGGAAGTAGCGGAGGAAGGTAAGGTACTCCTCCACTTCGGAATCCAGCTTCGCCAAATCATCCTTGGGAGGCTGGTGAATGCAGGTGGCAGCCAGGTATTCGAGATCCCCCGAGGGATGCGGCAACGCCTGCTGTCCGGAATCCGGGAAGGAATTGAATTCGATCAGGATGGCGAGGCGCGAAGCGCCGAGCAGCAGATAGCTGAGATTGTAGGTGATGGCCCCCGTGGATTCCAGGGACGCTTCGCACAGGCGCATGGGCCCCAATACCTGGAGCAGCGGCGTGGGGTTCCCGAGGAGTTGGAGATATCTCGAATCGGGCTCCGCGCAGCGTATCAACACGGCATATGCTTCCCGGGTCGCCAATTCGAGGTGCTCCAATTCCCGGGAGATGGCCCCTCCCGTCAACATCGACCCCAGACCTTGCATAGGGGAAAACGGGCACCGGTAGTCCACGAGCGCTGAAAGCGTCAGGAACTTCCTGTCATCCGCATCGGGGGTGTGATGGGTATAGAGTTGCAAGCCCGAGCAGGGCGGAAGGCCATCGAGCATCCGCGAGAAGCCGATTTCAGATGGACAAGCGGCGCTGAACAGACTGGTGAGGACGCCATTGGGCAGAATGGTGTAATGGAGATCCGACGCAAATGCTTGCAACGGAAAGGCTTCCGCCTGCGGAAGCGTGCCGGCCATGCCCCTTTCCTTGAGGGCTGGCCACGCATTGTCGACAGTGACGAAATGGGTTTTCACGGGTTTTCTTCCTTTGAATCCCTGATGGGGAGAACGGGGCCATAGGGAACCGGATGGGCCCCGATGATGGAATCGGGAATGCGGGAATTTCCGATCCAGGTGATGAGGAAATCCTGTTCCTTCGATTTGGCGTAGACGACGAGGGAATCCGCCACGCCGACAACGACCATGCCTATGCAGAGAGGCACCGAGGTCAGTATGGAGAAGCATGCGAGAGTGGCTTGGATGAACATGGGGATGAGCAGGGCGAAGAAGAGGGAGACGCCCCACTCGAATCGGGACAGCCTGAGAAAAGTGGGCTCGGCCGAATGCAGTGGGATGATTTTCATCGTGTGCTCTTCACGGTTTAGTTCGTGAAGGTGTCGAACTCGGTCTTGCCCGTTACGAAGGCGAGGAAGTTCGCGGCTCCCAATGCGATTATGGCCACCACGATGACACCGATGATCTTTTTCGCGGCGCCCTCATCCCCGCCTATCCAGCGGATGGCATAGAAGATGACTGCCAATATGGAAAGCCCTGCAATGGCGGCATTCGCGATGTTCACCAGGTTTTTGATAGGCGTGGTGATATCCGATGTCGCGAACCCCGCCTGGGCGTGAGCGGCGATGGCACCGGCAAGCAGGAACAAGGCCAACTTCACGTATGTCTGCCTGGCCTGCCAAGTGTGCAAGGTCAGCAGGAAAGAGGATTTGATGTTCTTCGGTTCGGCTTCTTGATTCGCGGCATCCATCGGATGGCCCTCCTTTATTGATGGTATTTAAATACTATCTTTATTAAGAGCGAACCACCCCGCCTTCCATCTGTTTGGGGACTCTGTAACGGTGCTTGGGATCAGGGATTGCGTAGGCCTGGAAACGAAAAAGCCCCGCTTAAGCGGGGCTTTTTCGTCCAGCGGCGCATAATCTGGAAACTATTTCCGTGGGCCCTGGGAACTCAGCAAACCCTCGGGTCCGCTGATGGGGTTGAAAGGGTCGGGAACGAGCCCATTGAGGGCCCACCTCGCCAGGTCTTGAGGATTGATTTTCTTCTGCTTGGCAATCTTACGGAAATGCGCCAGGTATCGGGGGTCGAGCATGACCTGGAAGGGGACTTTCTTGGCCTCGACCGGGGGACGGCCTCGGCCCCGGGGAGGCGCAGCTTTGATGTCCTTGGATGCTGTCATAGTGGGAAGATAGCTCCTATTAAATGGTCAGGGCTAAATTTAACCATTATTTAAATAATGGCTATATGAATTTCCGCGATGATTCCTCCCGATGCGTGGGTTTCCACCCTTAAGTCGTCAAATTGCGAAGGACGTTTCCCTAAAACCGATGCTCCCCGATGGATTCCTGTGAAATACAAAAGGGAGGCCAGGCGGCCTCCCGAGGGAGTTTGTTCAGCGGAGGCCTTTCAGGCCGCTTCCAACTGGATTCCAAGTTCCGACAACGCCTTGCGTTTCACCTCCTCCGAGAATTCCGCTTCGAACCCTGCAGTATTGATCCACCCGGTGTGCGTCTTCCCGTTCTGGAGTTCGCGCCCCTGGAGGCTTTCCACGAAGTTGGAAGGCGGATTCAGGAAGAACCTCCCATTGGACTTGTCCAAGCGGCAGGAAACCCAGAGGGGTCCGAGATGGACTTTCACGAAGGCGATGGTCTTGCCCTCCGTCTTGGGCTTGGTGACTTCGATTTTGAGCTTCAACGTTTTCATTGTTTTTCCTTTCGATTCCGGCCTTTCAGGGCCGCCCAAGCGGGCGAGAAGGAATGAGACTCCCCGGCGCCGGCCGGCGTTTTCCCGGGACGAAGGTGGTGGTGAAAATTGGGGGGAACCGCATGCGGGGGAACCGATTTTCTCCAGGCCCAGGAACCCCGGAGGGGTCCAGGCCGTGCCGCCTGAAGGAACGGGAAAAAGGGAATGCCCATTCCTCCGAGCGGAACCCCTGAAAGACGAATCGGAAGGGATGAATGGATGAAGGAAAAATCGACATGTTGCAAGGACAGGAGGGCCTAACCAGGTAAGCCCCTGTGCGAATGTCGGGCAGGTCGCTACCTTGGTTACTGCGCGGCCAATTTCAATTCGGGGGTTTCTAATGCTGACGTGCGAAGCCTGCAAAAGTGAAAACATCCAGAAGCTATCCCTGGTCTATGAAGGCGGATTATCTCACCTCCAGGGAAACCAATCCGGAATAGGGTTCGGTATTGGATCAGATGGAGGCGCTGTTGGAATCGGGTCTTCAAAGTTCAAAGGCACGAATCAATCCGTGATGTCGAAAAACGCATCTCCCCCTTCCAAGAAGAAGCCGATTAAGGTTGGGCTCTTTTATCTGTTGGGAGCCTGGATTATTTATCAGTTCGCGCCGGGAAATCTGGCCATTGTCCTTCTGCTTATTATCGGCGGAGCAGCGCATGTAGTTGCGAATCTCAGGTACAATCAGCGTATTTTTCCCGGGCTGTTTCAGAAATGGAACGCATCCTTTCTCTGCCTAAAATGCGGAACCATTTCCGCAGCTACAGTGCAGCAGACTACTCCTTCATCTGAAAGCCAGAATTGAAATGAAGGATTCCAAAGAGAGTACTGCTAGGCCGGAACTACACATTGGCAAGCTGAGAATGAATGAGTCCCGAACAAGGACTCAAAAGAATTTCAAGATCGGCTTTTTTCTTGGGATCGCAGCAATTTTACTTTATGCGATTTTCCCAATCATTTGCATGGCAATAACCATTGCCCTCACTTCCATTTTTGGCTGCGCTATGGGCGAGGATTCGTATCACCAATGCATCGTTGTTGGTATCGATTTCGGACCGCTAATTGCATTTGGTTCAGTAGGCCCATTTCTTCTTTTCATAACCCTGCCTACTGGTGTCGTGGCCGAAGGATTCTTTACAATCCTGATGCTGCTGATAAATAGAAAAGTAAAATTCATGTGATTCCGGCACGCTTCATTCATCGGCACCGCGCACCATCGCAATTCTCTTTTTGAAAGAAAAAAGAAAGGGCCTAAAGGCCCCGTCCCTCGATGAGGTCGAGATATTCGCCCCGGAGGGAACCCATCTCCTCGTTGACGAATTCCTGGGAATACTCCAGCGCGTTGCGCTCCCACTGCGTTAGCCGCATCGTATCGTATAGGTCGAGTTCGGCTTGCTGGCCTTGAAGGGTTTCGTATTCGTTGATGATTTCCATTTGTGCTTCCGTGTAACGCATGGCGTCCTCCTGGGTTTTGCCCAAGGCGGGGAAAATCAGACTTTCCCGCGCGGTGCGGAGCGCAGCGGAGCCTCCCATGGACGAGGAAAAAGCGGGGGAAAATTGGGGGGACCGCGCAGCGGGGGAACCGATTTTCTTTCGCTTTTTCCGAGCGCGCGGCAGCAATTAGAAAGGCGGATTTAGGCGCTGGGCGCCGCCCCCGGCCCCCTAAACCCAGGAGGACATCATGCATGCGGAAGCCCGGAATCATCGGATACGATGGCATTCAATGCCTGCATACTCGGCCTCGGTTAGGATGCGGTGCTGGGAAGTGAAGATGCGGATGACCCAGCATTTATAGTCAGGGCAGCATGGGCACATTCCGAAAGTCAGTGCGGACGAAACCCAGTCCGACTTGCCGGGCCAGTTCCAAAATCAATTTGGGCGAAGCCCAGGAGCGACACTGGAAAGTGCCGCGAAGCGTTATGCGGCGTGTTGGGCGATCGATGGCCTCGGTATGTCTTTGGCTGCGGTCTTTTCTTCTTATTGAAGAAAATGGGATAAAGCGAATTGTTGATTATACGGCGGTCTGGCCTGGCTATAAATCCGCTAACTTTTTTCGTGGGTTTCCATAAATCCATGCTTCAGACGATTTCAAATATTTCATCAGTATGGAGGAGTATCCGAATGCATGTACGTAAACATATCGAGCTCATCCTCCCCAAGATAGGAGGCCTTTACTGCAGCCAGATCAAGAATGTGATCATCAATTATTTCGATGTCTTTTTCGCTTATGAATGAGCTTAACTTACCATTTTCGAATATTTCTCTAATTTCATCTAACTTACTTTTGTCAATACCTGGATCGTAATACTCCAAAAAGGACTTCAATTTTCGGACCTCAAGATAATTTTTTAAGCACCCTTTTAGCAAAGCGACTTGACCATCTTTATAGTCATCCCAGCTGCTTTCTAGCCATTCGAAATGGATTAGAAACTGTAACCCACTTCTCCGTCTTTTATATCTGAGTAAAATATTTATTATCGCCTCTGGATCTGTTGTAAGGGTATTTTTTATTGGGAAGGAAATTGTCACAGTATCCTGGCTTTTCCATTTTGGAAATTCTTTTTTTAACTTGGTCGCTATGTACTTTTGAGCCCAGACAAATCTGCATAGGCCATCTGGAATTGATACCCTACAGATGAAAAATGGGATATCGAATAGCAAAATATATTTGAGGGTGCTTACTGGAAAATTAATTGTGATTGTTTTTTTATTTGCGAACCTTTTCGTGGTTCCTTTCACCTGAAACAGCAATATGTCGCCGGTTGGCTTACTTTCATCAAAGCGTTCGACCTGTAAATCAATTCCATAGTCACGATCCTGCTGGGCACGTTCAACCCAATTTCCTGAAAGGGTCCCCACAAGCTTTCGGATGGCAAGTGTATCAGTCACATGAGTTGGTCCACGCTCTACCATTTTCCCCTTTAGCATTGTATCCCGTTCGTTAGGGTGTAAATCATTGATCAAGTAATCGTCATAATTTTATATGCGATAAAAATAATTGAAATGTTGAAAATCTTTCTTCTAATTATTTTGGATCGTATTACGTCCGATTTAGCTGCGAGCACGGGCTTCGGCCCTCCACTGGAAAGTGGAAGGCCGAAGCGTCACCGGTGTAGCTTTCGCGCAAGCAAAAGACTTGACGGCCGAGCGCAGTCAGTCCTAATCGCTTAGTTATACAGCGGCCTTTATTCCGGATCACTTCCATTTTTTCCGGTTTCTTTATTTCTTCATTTTTCCGATTTCCGCCCCCAAAAACACTTTCAAATTTCCTGCCCGAAGGCCACTATTCGAGGCCCATGTCGCTCAATGAGACATTATTTGAAATTGTACTACCGTTCGAAT